>CAIYFE010000077.1 GCA_903925445.1 uncultured Burkholderiales bacterium
CAGCCTTGGTGGCCATGAGCAGCGATCAAATCAACACCATTGGAACAACGCTCACACCTTCGCAGTTGGCGGCACTGACCACTTCGCAAGCCAGCAATCTGAGCACAGATGTCATCTCGAGTCTGACCACGCGCCAAGTCCAAGCGTTGAGCACACAAGACATCAAAGCTTTGACCACCACGCAAACCGTGTCATTGAGCACAGGCTCTGCGGGCATCGGCGCATTGTCTACGCGACAAATTGCCGTCATGAGTTACTTGCAAATCAGCGCCTTGGGTCCCACCTTGCCGCTCACCACCGTGCAAGTTGGCGCGTTGACCACATCGCAAGCGCCTGGCTTGACCTCGACAATTTTGCAAAACCTGACCACCGACCAACTCCAGGCTTTGAGCCCTTCAGAAGTCGCAACCCTGAGCAGCAGCCAACTCAATGCCTTGACTTCCAACATTCAATTTTTGACCACGCCGCAAGTCGCCGCACTCAGCAGCACGCAGGTGCATGCCCTGAGCACCTTGCAGCTGTCACAATTGAGTACCGTTCAGGTTCCTTATTTACACTTGTAGGCTGATCTGAACTGACTCAGAAAAGCCCACATGAAACCTCTGGACAAGCAACTCAACCATCTGCTGCAACTCATCAACGGGGGACAAGCCGCGCAGGCTCTGCCACAAATTGGCACGTTGCTGAAAACGCATCCCAAACATTTGGGACTGTTGAGCTTGCATGCCGAAGCCTTGCGCCTGTGCGGTCAAACCGAAAGCGCCATCCGCGCATATAGCTTGGCCGCCGAGTCGGGTGCTGGCGAGCGCAATTGGTTGTCTGCCGGTGTGCTGCTGGCAAGCCAGCGACAAGTCGACGAGGCATTGGCTTGCTTTGACAAAGCTTTCAAACTCAACCCCAAAAGCACCGAGCTTTTAGACGCTTACACCACCACCTTGTTCAATGCAGGCCGCCAGTACGAAGGCGTTGAGTTTGGACGGCGTCAACTTGAAATTTGCGAGCAACCTTTGTTTTTGATCAATGCAGCTTTGCTGCTGCAAAGTTGTGATCTGTATGAAGAGTCCACGCAAGCTTTTAAAAAAATACATGCTTTCCTACCCAACAACCTGAGTGTGTTGGGTCCAGCCTTGGTGGCGGCACGCTTCACATGTGATTGGGAGTGGATTGGTTATTTGCAGCAAAAAATCAAGGCTTGTTACGACAAAAACGACTTCGATTCGCCGCAAGAATTTCCGCTCACGCATCTGACATGGTGCAACGACGAAGCCACCAACTTGCAAGTCACACGTGCTTATGTGCGCCGAATGGTGGGCACAGCACAACCCATTGCGCATGCACCTCAACGCGCACCGGGTCATCGGATTCGAATTGGCTATTTGTCGTGTGATTTTCGCAATCACGCCACCATGCACTTGATGGCGGGTTTGCTGCAAGCGCACGACAAACATCGCTTTGAAGTTTTTGCTTATGACTACACGGTGGCCGATGCCTCCGACTACCGTCAGCGGTTCTTAAACGCGATCGATCACCACCGTGACATTCAGCACATGACCGATGAGCAAGCAGCGCAGACCATTGCCAAGGATGATTTAGATCTGCTGATTGATTTGAAGGTCTACACAGGCGGGGGCAGGCCGGGCATCTTGAGTCATCGCCCAGCCCGTTTGCAAGCGGCTTACTTGGGCTACCCAGGCAGCGCTGCCTGCCACGACCTTGACTACATCATGGCGGATCGTTTCGTCACCCCCGACAGCAGCGCAGCGTTTTACAGCGAAAAATTTTGTCGCCTGCCTCACAGTTATCAATGCAACGACACGCAACGCTTCTCCCCGCCGCCCACGCAAGATCGAGCCAGCCATCACTTACCAGAAGACAAAATAATTTTTGCGGCATTCAACCAGTCTTACAAAATTGACCCGCACAGTTTTTCTGTGTGGATGCAAATCCTGCAACAAGTCGATCACAGCGTGCTGTGGCTGCTCGGACAAAGTGAAGCCGCCAAAGCGCACCTGAGCGCCTACGCTCAAAAGCAAGGCATCGCAGCCGATCGCATCATCTTCGCACCATTTGCGGCACCGCAAGAACACCTCACCCGTTTGCAGCTGGCCGATGTGGTGCTGGACACCTTGATATGCAATGGCCACACCACCACATCCGATGCGTTGTGGGTCGGTGTTCCGGTGGTCACGCGCAAAGGCCATCACTTTGCCTCGCGCGTCAGCGAGAGCCTGCTCAACGCCATCGAATTGCCAGAGTTGGTGGGACAAGACGATGCGCACATGGTGGCCATCGCCACGCAACTGGCCCAAGACCAAGCCTACCGTGAAAAAATTCGCGCGCATCTGCGGGCTTCCAAACTGCGAGCACCGTTGTTCAACA
>CAIYFE010000078.1 GCA_903925445.1 uncultured Burkholderiales bacterium
GCAAACAATTTGTTTGTCGCGCCGATGGCTGGCGTGACCGACAGGCCGTTTCGCAAGCTGTGCAAACAGCTGGGCGCAGGCTACGCGGTGAGCGAAATGGTGACTTCGCGCCCCGATTTGTGGAGCAGTCTCAAAACCTCACGACGCGCCGATCACTCAGGCGAAGTCGGACCCATTGCCGTGCAAATTGCTGGCACCGATGCGCAAATGATGGCCGACGCAGCGCGCTACAACATCGACCGCGGCGCGCAAATCATTGACATCAACATGGGTTGCCCGGCCAAGAAGGTCTGTAACAAATGGGCAGGCTCGGCCTTGATGCAAGACGAAGACTTGGCGCTGTCCATCATTCAAGCTGTGGTGCAAGCGGCACAACCGCATGGCGTGCCCGTGACTTTGAAGATGCGCACCGGCTGGAGCCAAGCACACAAAAACGCTCCCATGCTGGCGCGCGCCGCCGAGCGTGCGGGCGTGCAAATGATCACCGTGCATGGACGCACCCGAGAGCAAGGCTACAAAGGCCAAGCCGAGTACGACACCATTGCTGCCATCAAACAAGCGTTGCAAATTCCCGTTGTTGCCAACGGCGACATCGATTCGCCTGAAAAAGCACAAGAAGTCTTGCGCTGCACCGGCGCCGATGCCTTGATGATTGGCCGCGCCGCACAAGGCCGACCTTGGATATTCCGAGAAATCGCGCATTACTTGGCAACCGGTGAGCACTTGGCGCAGCCTTTGGTGGCTGAGGTGCGGCGTTTGTTGTTGGCGCATTTGCAAGAGCATTACGACTTGTACGGCGAGCGCACGGGCGTGCGCAGCGCGCGCAAGCACATTGCTTGGTATGTTCGCGATCTGCCCAACGCCGAAGTGTTTCGCCAGCACATGAACACCTTGGACGACACCCGCGCGCAACAAGCCGCCGTGGCTGATTTTTTTGATGGTTTGGCTGAGCGTTATGAACGCTTGCCCGAGCCTGTTTTATCTGTAGAACCTTTGGCCTTTCATGAGTAAGAAGAACATTGAAGAGGTGGTGCGAGCCAGCCTCGAAGCGTATTTCCGCGACCTGCGCGGCACCGAACCCGACAACATGCACGACATGATGGTGCGCGTGGTTGAAAAACCCCTGCTCGAAGTCGTGATGCACCAAGCCGAAGGCAACCAGTCGCGTGCGGCCGAATGGCTGGGCTTGAACCGCAACACGCTGCGCAAAAAACTCCTCGAACACAAACTGATCAAGTAAGCACCTCATGAAAGCACTTCTCTCTGTCTCTGACAAAACTGGCATCGTCGAACTCGCGCGTGAACTCCACGCACTGGGTGTTGGCCTGATCTCTACCGGTGGCACGGCCAACTTGTTGGCCGAGCAAGGCTTGCCAGTGACCGAGGTGGCTGAAGTCACCGGGTTTCCGGAAATGCTGGATGGGCGCGTTAAAACGCTGCATCCCAAAGTGCATGGCGGCTTGCTGGCTCGTCGCGAGTTGCCTGAACACATGGCGGCGTTGCAAGCGCACGGCATTGAGACCATCGACCTGTTGGTGGTGAATTTGTACCCCTTCGAAGCCACCGTGGCTCAAGCAGGTTGCACGTTGGAAGATGCGATTGAAAACATCGACATTGGCGGCCCAGCCATGGTGCGCTCCGCCGCGAAAAACTGGAAAGACGTGGCCGTGTTGACCGATGCCGCGCAATATCCGCAAGTGGTGGCTGAGCTCAAAGCCAAAGGCCAGCTCAGCGACGCAACCCGTTTTGCTTTGTCGGTGGCCGCGTTCAATCGCATCAGCCAATACGATGGCGCGATCAGCAACTACTTGTCTTCCATCGAGTTTGAGTCACCCACCGGCGTGCCTAAACGCAACGAATACGCGGCACAAGCCAACAGCCAATTCGTCAAACTGCAAGATTTGCGGTACGGCGAAAACCCGCATCAAACAGCGGCCTTCTACCGCGATCTGTTCCCCGCGCCAGGCTCTTTGGTCACAGCCAAACAGTTGCAAGGCAAAGAACTCTCCTACAACAACATTGCCGATGCCGACGCTGCTTGGGAATGTGTCAAAAGCTTTGAAGTGCCGGCGTGCGTCATCGTCAAGCACGCCAATCCTTGCGGTGTGGCCATTGGCAAAGACGCGCTGGAGTCTTACAGCAAAGCATTTCAAACCGACCCCACCTCGGCTTTTGGCGGCATCATCGCCTTCAACCGTGTGGTGGACGAGGCCGCCGCGCAAGCGGTGAGCAAGCAATTTGTCGAAGTCTTGATGGCGCCGGCTTACACCGCGCAAGCGCTGGAAATTTTCAAAGCCAAGGCCAATGTGCGCGTGCTTGAAATTGCCTTGCCAACGCCATCGGGTAACAGCGCATGGGCACAAGGTCGTAACTCGCACGATGTCAAACGCATTGGTTCTGGCTTGTTGATGCAAACCGCAGACAACCACGAGCTCGCGTTGAGCGACCTTCAAGTGGTGACAAAAATTCAACCCACGCAACAACAGCTGCAAGATCTTTTGTTTGCTTGGAAAGTTGCCAAGTACGTCAAATCCAACGCCATCGTGTTTTGCGCCAACGGCATGACCATGGGCGTGGGCGCGGGTCAGATGAGTCGTCTGGATTCGGCGCGCATTGCCAGCATCAAGGCAGGTCATGCGGGCTTGTCGTTGGCGGGCACGGCAGTTGCCAGTGACGCGTTTTTCCCATTCCGCGATGGTTTGGATGTGGTGGTGGATGCAGGCGCTACTTGTGTCATTCAACCCGGCGGCTCCATGCGCGATCCAGAAGTCATCGAGGCCGCCAACGAGCGCGGTGTGGCCATGGTCTTCAGTGGCGTGCGCCACTTCCGTCATTGATTGCGCTGAGTGAACTTTGAACAACTGGGTTTAAATGCGGCGCTGCAAGGCGCCGCCAAGCATGCGGGTTTCACACAAGCAACCCCCATTCAAGTCCAAGCCATCCCCCACGTCTTGCAAGGCGACGATGTGTTGGCCACAGCGCAAACGGGTTCAGGCAAGACGGCGGCTTATGCGTTGCCGTTGTTGCAACGCGTGATCGCCAAATCGCCCGCCAATCGACGCCTTGCGCGCGTGCTCATTTTGGTGCCAACACGCGAGTTGGCCACGCAAGTTGGCGATGTGCTGCGCAGCTTGGCTTCTAGCTTGCCGCAAGACATCAAGTTGTCGGTGGTGTTTGGTGGTGTTTCCATCAATCCGCAAATGATGGCTTTGCGAGGAGGCACCGATGTCGTGGTGGCAACGCCCGGACGCTTGTTGGATTTGGTGGATCACAACGCCTTGCATCTCGACGGGGTAGAGCACCTGGTGTTGGACGAGGCCGATCGCTTGCTGGATTTGGGCTTTTCTCAAGAGTTGCAACGTGTGTTGGCTTTGTTGCCGACGCAACGCCAAAGCTTGTTGTTCAGTGCCACGTTTGAACCAGCAGTTCAAACATTGGCGCAAACCTTGTTGCGCCATCCTGTGCGTGTGGACGTGCAGGCAACTTCGCAAGATTTGCCCAAAATTGCGCAACGCGCCATTCGCGTGGACGAAAAAAACCGCACAGCCTTGTTGCGCCACCTTCTAAAAACGAACCCTTGGCCGCGTGTGTTGGTCTTTGTGGCCACCCGCTACGCTTGCGAGCATGTGGCCAACAAGCTGTATCGCGCGGGCGTCTTCGCAACCGCCTTGCATGGCGAAATGAGCCAAGGCGCTCGGCAAAGCGTGTTGAACGAATTCAAAGAAGAACGCTGGGAGGTGTTGGTCACCACCGACCTTGCAGCCCGAGGCATTGACATTGCGCATCTGCCCGCGGTGATCAACTTCGATTTGCCGCGCTCAGCGACCGATTACACCCATCGCATGGGACGCACGGCACGAGCTGGCGAGCAAGGCGATGCGGTGAGCTTTGTGACTGCCGCGGGGCTGGCGCATTGGGAATTGATTCAAAAGCGCCAAAGCCTTGCTTTGCCGCTGGAAGTCATTCCTGGATTTGAACCTACCGAAGTCGCTGCACCTCTGCCAACGCGCACCGACGGCACGGGGGGCATCAAAGGCAAACGACCCAGCAAAAAAGACAAACTGCGAGCCGCCGCAGCGCAGCAAAAACCGCAGCCTTAGTCGTTCGACTCGTCGTGCGCGCTGCGCTCTTGCGCTTCCAAAATTTCGCTGCTGGGGCGCTTTGTGCGCACGCCGTGTTTGGCCAAAATTTCGACATAAAACTGCTTGGCCTGGTCTTTGGCTGCCGCGTCGATGCAGGTGATCACATTGGCCAAATGCACGCTTTGGGCGGTGTCTTCGGATAAACCAAATTTGCAATCAAAGTCCCAAAAATCAATGCCTTTGGGCAAGTCGCGACGACGCTCGCGCTTGAGGTATTTGCGAATTTCGTGCTTGATGGCTTCTAGCAAGCGCTCAGGATGCTTGCCTTCAACTTGGAGTTGGAATGTTTTTTTCATGAAAGTCCTTGTGGGGAAACGCCCGAAAAGGACGAGAAATTAAAAAATGACACTGCGTCAAAGTTGCGCAAAAACTTCAGCGGCAGCCGCCACGGTGTGCGCAATATCGGCATCGGTGTGCGCGGCACTGACGAACCCTGCCTCATACAAAGCAGGGGCAATGTACACGCCACGATCCAACAAACCATGAAACAAAGTGTTGAATTTGCCGCTGTCGCTGGTCATGACCTTGGCGTAGTTTTGCGGCAACTCGGGCAATAAGAAAAAGCCAAACATGCCGCCTTGGCAATCGGCGCTGAACGGCACGCCCGCTTTATGTGCGGCGGCTTTGAGTCCATCGACCAAGCGCAACGTGCGAGCGCTCAACGCTGGCCAAAATTCGGGTTTGGCAATTTCTTTGAGCGTGGCCAAACCGCAAGCCGTGGCCACAGGATTGCCGCTGAGCGTGCCGGCTTGATAAACCGGTCCGGTTGGCGCTAGTTTGGACATGATTTCGCGCGGACCTCCAAACGCAGCCAAGGGCATGCCCCCGCCAATGACTTTGCCCAACACTGTTAAATCGGGTTTGAAGCCTTGAATGGCCTGGGCATAAATGCTTTGCGCACTGCCCAAGGCCACACGAAAACCGGTCATCACTTCGTCAAATACCAACAACGCGCCGTATTGCGTACACAACTCGCGACAGCGCTGCATGAAGGGCACGCTGGCGCGGACAAAGTTCATGTTGCCGGCGATGGGCTCAATCATCAAACAAGCCAATTCTTTGCCGTGCAGTTGGAAAGCTGCTTCGAGTTGTTCGAGGTTGTTGTACTCCAGCACCAAGGTGTGCTGCACCACTTCGGCAGGGACGCCTGCACTGGTGGGGTTGCCAAAAGTGGCCAAGCCAGAGCCTGCTTTGACCAGCAACGCATCGGCATGGCCGTGGTAGCAGCCTTCAAATTTGATGATTTTGCTGCGCCCCGTGGCGCCGCGTGCCAAACGCAAGGCACTCATGCCAGCTTCGGTGCCGGAGCTGACCAAGCGCACCATCTCCATCGAGGGCACGTGTTTCAAAATTTCTTCCGCCAATTCGATTTCTCGTTCGGTGGGCGCGCCAAACGAAAAACCATCCAGCGCGGCTTTTTGCACGGCCTCAAGTACCACGGGATTGCCATGACCCAAAATCATCGGCCCCCAAGAACCGATGTAGTCGATGTAACGCTGTCCATTGGCGTCCCAGAAGTAAGCGCCTTGCGCGCGCTGCACAAAACGTGGCGTTCCGCCGACTGCGCGAAAAGCCCGCACGGGCGAGTTCACGCCCCCGGGAATGACTTGGCTGGCGCGTTCGAAAAGATCAATGTTGCGATCGGTCATGGTGTTCATCAGTGTCGGGTTTTATGTTCGGGCAGCGAAAAATCTTCGGCGGTCGCAGGGCTGTGATCTTCGTCATCGTCGGCTTCATCGTCTTCGGGCTCTGCCCAAAACAAGCGATCGGGCAAAACATGTCCCATGCCGGGGCGAAAGCCGTTGTTCAAACTCTGATCCAAGTAGCCTAAGGCTTCGTGTGTGGCTGCTTCGAGGTCGGTGCCCGAGGCCAAGATGGCCGCCACGGCCATGCTCAAGGTGTCGCCTGCACCGCTGAAAACGGCATCGAAGCGCTCAAATTTCTCGCTCACCATCACGGTGTGCGCCGTGGCCAACACATTTTCAATGTGTTGCTCGGGCAAGTGAATGCCGGTCACCAACACATAAGGCACGCCCAAATCGGCCGCGGCTTTGGCGATGTCGCGTGGGCCAGGATTTTTTTCGTGGTTCCAATCGGGCAGCAACCAGCGCCACAAGGTGCTGTGATTGCCAATCAACAAAGTGGTTTGCGGCAAGATGAGTTCTTGAAACGCATCCAAGTAGCTCTCGATGGGCTCATGTTCCCACCAAGACAGGTTGGGCATGTAGGCCACCACAGGCACGTCGGCGTAATCGGTGCTGATTTCTGCAATAGCGCTTAAGTTTTCGGGATTGCCACAAAAACCTACTTTGATGATTTGAACGCTGATGTCTTCCAAAATCGTGCGCGCTTGCTCGGCCACCGCATCTTCGTCAAAAGCGACATGGCCAAACACCTCTGCCGTGTCACGCAAGTAACTGCCGGTGATGACGGGCAAAGCGTGAGCGCCCACGCTGGCGCAAGTCAGCGCGTCGGCGGTGATGCCGCTGGCGCCACTGGGATCGTTGGCGTTGAAAATCAATACGCAAGGAGGCGCATCACCTTCTGGATTGATCAGAAGTTCGGGGGGCTGGGGTGGGTTTTCTTGCGCCATAAGTCGGTCGATACAATGGAATTCATTCTATGCGTTGACGAAAGATGACTGCTGTGTCTAAAACTTGGATGTGTCTGATTTGTGGCTGGATTTATGACGAAGAGGCCGGTGCCCCCGATCACGGCATTGCCCCCGGCACGCCTTGGGAGCAAGTGCCCATGAATTGGACGTGTCCTGAGTGCGGCGCGCGCAAAGAAGATTTTGAAATGGTGCAAATTTAAGCACCCGTTGGTCATTTTTCGCGTTTGACCACCGCATAGCGCTCCAAGGTTTTGGCTCGGGCACTGGCGTGATCCACGATGGGGTAGGGGTAATCTTGACCCAGTTCAATGCCCGCAGCTTTCAATTCAAGGGGGCTGGCTTGACAAGGCGCATGAATGAGGTTGTCGGGCAAATTGGCCAAAACGGGCAAGTAGCGCCGAATGAATTTGCCGTGAGCGTCAAATTTTTCGCTTTGGCTGATGGGGTTGAAGATGCGAAAGTAAGGTTGCGCGTCGCAACCGCTGGAGCTCGCCCATTGCCAGCCGCCGTTGTTCGCCGCCAAATCAAAGTCGTTGAGGTGTTGCGCAAAGTACCGCTCGCCCCAGCGCCAATCGATGCCTAAATCTTTGGTTAAAAAACTGGCAACCACCATGCGCAAACGGTTGTGCATGTAGCCACTTTGATTGAGCTGCAACATGGCTGCATCCACCAGCGGATAGCCAGTTTTACCTTCACACCAAGCCGTGAAAAGCGTTTGGGCGTGCTTGCCGTGTTCCCAGCGGATGGCGTCGTATTCGGGCTTGAATGAGGCCCCGACCACATGCGGGTGATGGAATAAAATTTGGTGATAAAACTCGCGCCAAATCAACTCCGAGAGCCAAATTTGCGCGCCATGCGAGCCAGTCAACATGCGCTGGTAGGCCGTTGAGGCCAGTTGACGGATGGAAATCGTGCCAAAGCGCAAATGCACGCTCAAGTAGCTGGGGCCTTTGACGGCGGGAAAGTCGCGGGTGTCGTGGTAGTTGTCCATGCGGTCAAAGAAATCTTCCAACAAGGCGTTGGCGCCGGCGCTGCCCGTGGGGATGTGCAGCGCACTCAAGTTGGTGGCTTCAAAACCCAGGTCTGACAGGGTGGGAACTTCTTGCCGATAGGCTGGCGCACGAGCGGCCAAGGCCTTGACGTATTTGCCCACCGGGTAAGCGCGCAAGTAAAACGGGTTGATTTTTTGCAACCAAGCATTTTTGTAAGGCGTGAAAACGCCGTAGGGCTTGCCCATTTGGTTGAGCACTTCGTTGCGCTCAAAAATCACGTGGTCTTTGTAGGTTTGAAAACCA
Source organism: uncultured Burkholderiales bacterium (assembly GCA_903925445.1). Lineage (GTDB taxonomy): Bacteria > Pseudomonadota > Gammaproteobacteria > Burkholderiales > Burkholderiaceae_C > Limnohabitans. The sequence goes on from CAIYFE010000078.1 coordinate 8,052, forward strand.
ATGCCTGCGTTGGCCAAGGCGCCTCGAACTTTGGCGTCACGCGCCAGTGCTTGCGGCTCGTCGTCGTGGTTGGTGAAGACTTCTTGCACGCCCAAAGCTTGCGCCAAGTGGGGAATTTCATCGCTGGCCCAAGCATGTCGAACGATCAGTCCTGCGTCGTGCTGTCCTGCCATGCCGCGCAATTCGGTATCCAGCGCCACCAACGACTCGCGGATGAACTCCACCCGACGGTCTTGGCGCGGCAGAGCGTCCAAAATTTCCCGATCAAACACGAAAACGCAATGCACTTTTTGGCAGTGCTTGAGTGCATGAAAAAGTGCTGCATTGTCATGCGCACGCAAGTCCCGGCGAAACCACATCAGCCCGCTGGGCACGAGTTCGCTGGGGGTCAAAGTCTTGCTCATGTTCGCCCTTAAAATTGTCGGATGACCGCTGATTCTGCCTTCACCAACCTGACGCATCATTTTTTGATCGCAATGCCCAGTTTGGAAGACGTCCATTTCTCCAAAAGCGTGGTCTATTTGTGCGAGCACAGCCAGCGCGGCGCGCTGGGGCTGATCATCAACAAGCCCAGCGACATGAGCATGCAGGGCTTGTTTGAAAAGGTTGATCTGCCTTTGCATCGCGAAGATTTGCTGCACACCCCCGTCTTCAAGGGCGGTCCCGTTCACACCGAACGAGGCTTTGTCTTGCATGAGGCTTTTTCAGTCGACCAAACGCCTGAGCAGCCCGATGTTGCGTCCCCCGAAGAGTCGGTCTATGCCTCGACCATGACCATTCCCGGTGGTTTGGAGATGACGACCTCCAAAGATGTGTTGGAGGCGCTTTCCACCGGCGCCGGACCCAAGCGCGTGTTGATCACTTTGGGCTACGCCGCTTGGGGCGAAGGGCAGCTCGAATCCGAGTTGGCGGAAAACAGTTGGCTGACGGTGACGGCTGACACGTCGCTGATTTTTGACACGCCCGTGGAGCAGCGCTACGAACGCGCCATGGCTTTGTTGGGCTTGCAGTCGTGGATGCTGTCTTCTGAGGCGGGTCACGCATGAGTGGCGTGGTCACCAAAACGCCTTTGCCGGCTCAACTGCAGTCGTTTTTGGCGTTTGACTTTGGGATCAAACGCACGGGCGTGGCGTTTGGCAGCCGGTTGATGGCCAGCGCCCAGCCCCAAGCCACGGTGAATGCCCAAGGCGATGCGCGTTGGGCGCTCATCAAAAAACGCATTGACGAATGGCAGCCCAACGCGTTGGTGGTCGGTGTGCCGTTTCACCCCGATGGCGCTGAACACGACAACACTTTGCGTGCCCGCAAGTTTGCACGTCAACTGCAAGGCCGATTTCAGCTGCCCGTTTTTGAAGTCGATGAACGCTACAGCACCACGGAGGCACACAGCCTTGGCGCCAAGGATGCGGATGCTGCTTCGGCCTGCATCATCCTCGAACAATTTTTCAGGGAATATTTATGAGTCAAGGCAATTTGTTGCTGGATGCGGAAAGCCTGTACAGCGAGCTGCTCAAAGGCGTGCGGGGATTGCTGACAGCCAACACGCGCTTGGTGGGCATCACCTCAGGCGGCGCATGGTTGGCCGAGCGCTTGCAGCGCGACTTGCAATTGAGCGGTGAATCGGGCGCCATCAGTTCGGCCATGCATCGCGATGACTTTGCGCAACGCGGCTTGTCCGATGGCGGGCAAACCAAGTTGCCTTTTGAAATCAATGGCGCGCACTTGATCGTGTTGGACGATGTGCTCTACACCGGACGCACCATTCGCGCGGTGCTCAACGAGCTATTCGATTACGGGCGACCTGCCAGCGTCAAGTTGGCGGTGCTGGTGGATCGCGGTGGCCGTGAGTTGCCGATTCAGGCCGATTTTGCGGCGGCGCGGGTGGCGCTGCCAGCGAATCAATCGTTGTCGCTGGCGCGCCATGACAACGGTGTGTTCAATTTTTCAGTCAAGGGTTGAGACTCACATGCTCTACAAACGCAACCCACAACTCAACCGCAACGGCGAGTTGATTCACTTGTTGTCCACCGAAGGTTTGTCGCGCGACATCCTCACGCACATCCTGGACACTGCGGCAAACTTTGTTTCAGTCAATGACCGTGAAGTCAAAAAAGTGCCTTTGCTGCGCGGCAAAAGCGTGTTCAACCTGTTTTTTGAAAACAGCACGCGCACGCGCACAACTTTTGAAATCGCCGCCAAACGCTTGTCCGCCGACGTTTTTAACTTGGACATTGCGCGATCTTCAGCCAGCAAGGGCGAGTCGTTGCTGGACACCATCGCCAACTTGAGTGCAATGGCGGCAGACATTTTTGTTGTGCGTCACAGCGAATCAGGCGCGCCTTACTTGATTGCTGAACATGTGGCTCCGCACGTGCATGTGGTCAATGCGGGCGACGGACGTCATGCGCATCCAACACAAGGTTTGTTGGACATGTACACGATTCGTCACTACAAAAAAGATTTCAGCAACTTGACGGTCGCCATCGTGGGCGATGTGTTGCATTCACGGGTGGCGCGTTCTGACATTCATGCCTTGACAACTTTGGGCTGCGCCGAAGTGCGCGTGGTGGGCCCCAAAACCTTGGTGCCCAGCGATTTGTCGGCCATGGGTGTGAAGGTGTTCAACACCTTGGAAGAAGGCATCAAAGGTTGCGACGTGATCATCATGTTGCGTTTGCAAAACGAACGCATGGCGGGTGCGTTGTTGCCATCGAGCCAAGAATATTTCAAATCATTTGGTCTGACGCAGGAAAAATTGCAGTGGGCCCAACCTGACGCCATCGTGATGCATCCAGGCCCCATCAACCGAGGGGTTGAAATTGATTCAGCGGTGGTGGATGGGCCGCAAAGTGTGATCTTGTCGCAAGTCACGTTTGGCATTGCGGTGCGCATGGCGGTGATGTCCATCGTGGCGGGGAACGAAGCATGAATACCTTGATTCAAAACGGCCGAGTGATGGATCCAGCCTCTGGCTTGGATGTGCAAGCCGATGTGGCGATGGTCGATGGTCGCATCGCAGCCATTGTGAAAGCGGGCGAAAAACTGCCCGCTGGTTTTGTCGCCGAGCAAGTGTTCGATGCGAAAGACTGCATCGTCGCTCCGGGTTTGATCGATTTACAAGTGCGCTTGCGTGAGCCTGGGCACGAGCACGAAGGCATGTTGGCCTCCGAACTCAAAGCGGCAGTCGCCGGCGGCGTGACCAGCTTGGTGTGTCCACCCGACACCGATCCGGTGTTGGACGAGCCGGGTTTGGTTGAAATGCTGAAATTCCGCGCCCAAAAAATGCAGCGCTCACGCGTTTATGTGTTGGGTGCATTGACCCGCGATTTAAAAGGTGAAGTGCTCACCGAAATGGCGGAACTGACGCAAGCCGGCTGTGTGGGCTTCAGTCAAGCCGAAGTGCCGATTGAAAACACCCAAGTGTTGCAACGCGCTTTGCAGTACGCGGCGACGTTTGGCTACACCGTCTGGTTGCGTCCGCAAGACATGCATTTGGGCAAAGGCGTTGCCGCCAGCGGTGCGCTGGCCACACGTTTGGGTCTGAGTGGCGTGTCGGTGGCGGCTGAAACCATTGCCCTGCACACTATTTTTGCCTTGATGCGAACCACCCGCGCACGTGTCCACTTGTGTCGCATATCCAGCGCGGAAGGTGTGGCCTTGGTGCGTGCGGCCAAGCAAGAAGGCTTGGCTGTGACTGCAGATGTCAGCATCAATTCCCTGCACTTGAGCGACCACGACATAGGTTACTTTGACAGCCGCGCTCGTGTGACGCCTGTGTTGCGCCAACAAAAAGACCGCGATGCCTTGCGCACAGCCTTGGCCGATGGCACTTTGGACGTGTTGGTGTCCGATCACACCCCCGTGGATTTGGACGCCAAAACCTTGCCTTTCGCCGAAGCCGAACCCGGCGCCACAGGGTTGGAGTTGTTGCTGAGCTTGTCCATCAAATGGGCACAAGAGTGCAATTTGCCCTTGATGCGAGCGCTGGAAGTTGTGACCGCTCAACCAGCCAAGTTGCTGGGACAAGTGGCCGTGAAATCCGGTCTGGGGCACCTGCAAGTGGGCGCCTGCGCCGATGTGGTGGTGTTCGATCCACAGGCGCATTGGCAAGTTGTTCCTGAAAAACTGCACAGCCAAGGCAAGCACACGCCCTTTGCCTTTGACATGAGTGGCGCGGCACTGCCCGCGCAAGTCAAAGCAACTTGGGTGGGTGGTCGATTGACCTACCAAGCCTGAGGCGCGCATGAAACTCGGGGTATGGCTCAAAATTTTCCGCGTACTCCTTGGTCTGTTTCAAGGTTATTGGCGCTTGGTCACGGGCTTTCATGGGCTGACTGACGAGCAAAAATCGCGCGAGATTGAAGCTTGGGCGCGCAACATGCTGCGCATCATGGGCGTGCAAGTTCGCACCCAAGGGCAACCCGCTTCGGGGCCTGTGTTGATGGCGGCCAACCATATTTCTTGGTTGGATATTTTGGTGATGCTGGCCGCAAGCCATTGTCGATTCGTGGCCAAAGCAGACATTCGCCACTGGCCAGTGCTGGGCACGTTGACCACGGGCGTGGGGTCGCTCTACATCGCTCGGGAGTCCAGCCGAGACGCCATGCGCGTGGTGCATCAAATGGCCGCAGCGCTTCAAAATGGCGATGTTTTGGCTGTTTTTCCAGAAGGCACCACGGGCGATGGGCTGCGATTGCTTCCCTTTCATGCGAACTTGCTGCAAGCGGCAATTTCTGCGGATGTGCCAATTCAACCCATTGCTTTGCGTTTTGTAGACGCTGCCACGGGTCAACCTTCATTGGCGCCTTGCTACATTGGCGAGGACACCTTGGTGGGGTCCATTTGGCGCACTTTGACTGCGCCGCCCTTGATCGCTTGTGTGACTTACGGCAAGCCTGAAAAAGCAGAAGGTAAAACTCGTCGCGAGTGGGCACAAAGCCTGCACGCTTGTATTGCTGCACTACTTTGAAATGATGGAAAACAAAAATTCAACGCACTGGTCGGGCGATGCTTGGGGCGGGTTTGCTGCCATGTTGGTGGCGTTGCCGTCGGCGATTGCTTTTGGCGTGACCATCTTCTCCCCCATGGGTTCTGATTTTGCGGCCAAAGGAGCCTTGTCAGGCATGTTGGGTGTGGCAGCTCTGGGTCTCATTGCTGCTGCGTTGGGCGGCACGCAGCGTCTTATCTCTGCGCCTTGTGCTCCGGCAGCGGCGGTGTTGTCGGCGCTCACCATTCAAATGATGCAAGTCCACAGCGATGCAGCGTCTATTTTGTTGACGCTGTTTTTGGTCAGCATTGCCAGCGCCTTGGTGCAAATCAGCATGGGTTTGTTGCGCATTGGTGAGTTGATCAAATTCATGCCCTTTCCCGTGGTCAGCGGATACCTCAGCGGCGTGGGGTTTGTGATTGTGCTCAGTCAGTTGCCCAAATGGTTGGCGTTGCCCAAAGAAATGCCGCTGTTGCAGGGCGTGTTGACGCCCTCGATTTGGCAAACCCCTAGCTTGTTGATTGGCATTGCCACGGCTGCCGTCATGCTGGCGGGGCCACGTTTGAATCGACAAGTGCCTGCCGTCATCCAAGGCTTGCTGGCGGGGGTGGTGGTTTATTGGGCGCTGGCTTTCACTGATTGGCCACAGTTGCAACACTTGCAAGGCAACCCCTACATCATTGGCTCTTTGCAAATGAGCGACAAAGGCATGGTGCAAGAGTTGCAAAATTCTTGGTCGCAGTTCATGGCGTCGCATTGGCCTAGTTTTGAGCAAGTGCTGTATCCCGCGCTGACCTTGGCCGTCTTGCTGTCGATTGACACTTTAAAAACGTGCGTTGTGTTGGATGCGCTGACGGGTTCACGGCACAACTCCAACAAGGAACTCATCGGGCAAGGCTTAGGCAATTTGACCGCGGCGGCGTTAGGTGGCATTCCGGGGGCTGGCACGATGGGAGCCACCTTGGTCAACAAAGCCAGCGGTGGCACGACCCACTGGTCAGGTGTTTTCCAAGGTGCATGGTCATTGCTGGCGATTGTGGTGTTGACACCTTTCATCGCTTGGGTGCCAGTTGCAGCCTTGGCCGCGTTGCTGGTTGTGGTGGGCGTGAAAATGATCGACTGGAGTTCGATCCGATTTTTGAAATCCAAGGACACCGTGCTTGACTTTGTCATCATTGCCTCGGTGGCCGTGGTGGCCAACACGGTGAGCTTGATTGCTGCTTCAGGATTTGGCGTGGCGTTGTCGGTGGTGTTGTTCATGAATGAGCAAATTCACACCGACACCATTCGCCGCAAGATGTACGGCAATCAATTGTTTTCCTCCCGTGCGCGGGGTGAACAAGAGCGCAGCTTACTCAAAGCCATGGGCGAGCACACGGTGGTGTTTGAGTTACAAGGCAGTTTGTTTTTTGGCACCACAGATCAGCTGTACTGCGCGATCGAAAAAGAGCTGAAAAACACCCAGTTTTTGGTGCTCGATTTCTTGCGGGTGCAGTCCATCGACATGACCGCAGGACACATGATTGAGCGCATTCGCAACATGTTGGCCGATAAAAATGCACGCCTTGTTTTGACCCGTGTGCCCGACCATTTACCCAGTGGCCGCGATTTGCGCACCTACGTGGATCACATTGGGTTGTTGTCTGACCGCACGGCCAAAATTTTTGGTGAGCTTGATGATGCTTTGGAGTGGATCGAAGAAGAAACCCTCAAGCTGGCAGGCCATGCCCATGTTTCTAAAGAAGGCTTAAAGCTGCGCGAGTTTGAAATTTTTCATGGCTTGAGCGACGAAGAATTGCAAGCACTTGAGCAATGCGCAACCCACCGCAGCTATGCCCAAGGCGATTTGATTTTTGGCGCCGACACCCCA
>CAIYFE010000079.1 GCA_903925445.1 uncultured Burkholderiales bacterium
CGAGGCGGCATGTTCAATCGATTGGTGGGTGGGGCCGTCTTCGCCCAGCCCGATGGAGTCGTGGGTGAAGACGTGGATCACGCGTTGCTTCATCAACGCAGCCATGCGGATGGCGTTGCGCGAGTAGTCGCTGAAAGTCAGGAAAGTGCCGCCATAAGGAATGAAGCCACCGTGCAAGGCCACACCATTCATGATGGCCGCCATGCCGAACTCGCGCACGCCGTAGTTGATGTGTCGCCCGCCCACGCCCGCTTCGTTTTTCACCACTTGGCCTGCCAAGTCAATGCGCAGATTGGGCGTGGAGGATGTGTTGGTGAGGTTGGAGCCGGTCAAGTCGGCGCTGCCACCCAGCAACTCGGGCAAAGCAGCCGTGAAAGCTTGCAGCGCCAATTGGCTGGCTTTGCGACTGGCCACGGTTTCCGCCTTGGTGTGTGCGTCAATGACGGTGTCCACCACGGTTTGCGAAAAGTTTTTGGGCAACTCGCCCGCCATGCGACGCAGCAATTCTTGGGCAAGCTCGGGGTGCGCAGCTTGGTAAGCGGCAAAGCGCGTATTCCATTGGGCTTCGCGTGCTTGGCCTTGGGCTTTGGCGTCCCAAGCGGCATAAATGTCGGCGGGAATTTCAAATGGCGCGTGATGCCAGCCAATCGCAGCGCGGGTCAAGGCAATTTCGTCTGCGCCCAAAGGTTCGCCGTGCGCTTTGGCCGTGTTGGCGCGGTTGGGGCTGCCTTTGCCGATGCTGGTTTTGCACACGATCAAGGTGGGCTTGTCTGCGCTGAGTTTGGCGCTGGCAATGGCTTTGCTCACAGCCGCGGCGTCGTGGCCGTCGATGGGCCCGAGCACCTGCCATCCGTAAGCTTTGAAGCGTTCAGGTGTGTTGTCTGCAAACCAAGGCGCCACTTGACCGTCAATCGAAATGCCGTTGTCGTCGTACAAAGCGATCAACTTGTTGAGCTTCCACGCGCCGGCCAATGAACAAGCCTCGTGGCTGATGCCTTCCATCAAACAGCCATCGCCCAAGAAAGCGTAGGTGTGGTGATCGACCACCTCGTGGCCAGCGCGGTTGAATTCAGAGGCCAACAATTTTTCAGCCAAAGCCATGCCCACCGCGTTGGTGATGCCCTGACCCAGAGGGCCGGTGGTGGTCTCAACGCCAGGCGTGACGCCCACTTCGGGGTGACCGGCGGTTTTGCTGTGCAGGACGCGGAAATTTTTCAACTCGCTGATGGGCAAGTCATAACCGGTGAGGTGAAGCAGCGCATAAATCAACATCGAGCCATGGCCGTTGGACAGCACAAAGCGATCGCGGTTCAACCAATGGGGATTGCTGGGGTTGTGGCTCAAGTGCTCACCCCACAAAGCGACGGCCATATCGGCCATGCCCATTGGGGCGCCGGGGTGTCCTGAGTTGGCAAGTTGTACAGCGTCCATTGCCAAAGCGCGAATTGCGCTGGCCATTTGTTGGGTATTTGCCATGTCAGGCGGCTCCAGCAGAAATTTGGGGAAAACGCAGATTTTAGCGAGGCGGGATTGCTGGAGGCTTGCAAGCCCAGCCAGACGCAACACAGGCCTTGGCTACACTCGCCGCGTGAGTGCACATTCGTCCATCAACTCAGCTTCTGCGCCTTTGGCCACAGCATTGCTGCTGGCCGCAGGCCGTGGAGAACGCATGCGTCCTTTGACCGACGTGCATCCCAAACCTTTGCTCAAGGTGCGCGGCAAGCCCTTGATGCAATGGGCCATGGAAGCCTTGCAACGCGGCGGCGTGCAAGACTTGGTCATCAACACGGCGTGGTTGGGTGAACAAATTCCACAGTACTTTGGCGACGCGTTGGCTCAAAACAGCGGCGCTGCGTTGCGCTTGCATTACTCACAAGAAGGCGTCGATTTTGGTGGCGCGTTGGAGACGGCGGGCGGCATTGTGTGCGCCTTGCCGCGTTTGGCCGACGTGTTTTGGGTCGCGGCTGGCGATGTGTTTGCGCCCGACTTTGAGTTTTCAGCGCAAGCCTTTGCGCGTTTTCAAGCCAGTTCGTTGCTTGCACACATTTGGCTGGTGCCCAATCCTGAACACAACCCAAGTGGCGACTTTGGCTTGTCTGCCGATGGCTTGGCTTTGAATGTGCCGCAAGGCGCTTCAAGCGCTTCAAACGGCTCAACGACCAAGCGTTACACCTTCAGCACCATTGCCTTGTACAAACGCGCTTTTTTTGAAGCCGCGTGGTGCGCGATACCCGCTGGAAATCCCACAGGCATCCCAGCGCCTTTGGCGCCGATGCTCAGAGCCGCGATGGACGTTGGCGCAGTCGGCGCTTCGTTGTACGAAGGCGCTTGGACCGATGTGGGCACGCCGCAGCGCTTGGCGCAACTCGGCTGATTGGGCTGGGCAAGGGGTTTTTTCGCCCTCGCTTCTACAATCCCAAAATGACCACCTTCTCTCCCGCAATTTACGCCCAACGTCGCGCTGCTTTGGCGGCGCAATTGGGCGCTGATGCTGTTGCCATCATTGCCACCGCGCCCGAGCGCACCCGCAATCGCGACAGCGATTTTCCTTACCGCCACGACAGCTACTTTTATTACTTGACCGGCTTTACCGAGCTCAATGCGTGGTTGGTCATAGACAGCAAAGGTCGCAGCACCTTGTTTTGCCAACCCAAAGATTTGGAGCGCGAAATATGGGACGGCTACCGACTTGGCCCGGCCGCAGCGCCCAGCACTTTGGGCGTAGACGCGGCCTTGTCGGTGACGGAGCTGGACGCACAACTGCCCAAGCTGCTTGAAAACCAACAAACGGTTTGGTACCCCTTTGCCACGCACAAGGGTTTGGAAACACGCGTGGACGGTTGGCTCAACAGTGTGCGTGCGCGGGTGCGCTTTGGGGTGCTTTGTCCAGCCCAGCAACGCGATGTGTGTGCGCTGCTGGATGAGATGCGCCTCGTCAAAGACGCCCATGAGCAAGACATCATGCGTCGCGCCTCGCGCATCAGCGCCAAAGCGCACATCCGCGCCATGCAAACCAGCGCCCACATGCTGCGAAGCGGCCAAGATGCCCGCGAATACCATTTGGAAGCCGAGTTGCTGCATGAGTTTCGCAGCCAAGGCGCGCAGTTTCCCGCTTACACCTCCATCGTGGCCGCAGGCGCCAACGCTTGCGTGTTGCATTACCGCGCTGACACGGCTGCATTGCGCAGTGGCGAGTTGGTGCTCATCGACGCGGGCTGCGAGTTGGACGGTTATGCGTCAGACATCACGCGAACATTTCCGGCCAATGGTGTTTTTACCTCGGCGCAACGCGACGTTTACAACCTGGTCTTGGCCAGTCAAGAGGCCGCGATTGCAGCGACACGCGCAGGCGCACGGTTCACCGATCCCCACGAGGCAACGGTCAAAGTGTTGTCGCAAGGTTTGTTGGATTTGGGGTTGCTCAACGCCAACCAACACGGCACGGTCGATGACGTGATCGCACAGCGCGCCTACTTTCGCTACTACATGCACCGCACGGGCCATTGGTTGGGCATGGACGTTCACGATTGCGGCAGTTACGTCGAACCCACGGAGCTGGGACAAGTCAGCACCCGCCAAGACCCGTTGTCGGGCGAAACCATCGCCAACCGCCCAAGTCGCATCTTGCACCCGGGCATGGTGTTGACCATTGAGCCGGGCTTGTACATTCGCGCCGCCGAAGATGTGCCCCAGGCGTTTTGGAACATCGGCATTCGCATCGAAGACGACGCCATCGTCACAGCCTCGGGGTGCGAGCTGATCACGCGCGATGTGCCCGTCACAGTGGCAGAGATTGAGGCTTTGATGCGCGGGTGATGTCGCGCGGCCAAAGCGCGCCTTGTTCGCTGGACTTTCTGTGATAGTAACTATCAATCAATTAGGAAATCTCAATTAGTCAAATCTATTGGTTGTGCCTATCATTCACCCTGTTCCGATAAATTTCTTCAACTACAGGAGTATGAAATGACTGCACAACAACGTCCCGAGATCAAAACCATGGCCAACCTTGAAGCCGCTTTTGCTGGCGAATCGATGGCACACATCAAGTACCGCTACTTCGCCAAAATCGCCCGCGCAATGGGTGACGAGGAAACCGCGCGCACTTTCGAAGAAACCGCCGATCAAGAAGTGCAACACGCCTTTGGTCACTTGGATTTGCTCTACCCCAAAGCCACGTTGACACCCGCCAAAGCCTTGCAAATCGCCATCGACGGTGAAACCTACGAGTACACCGAGATGTACCCCACTTTCCGCAAAACGGCCGAAGCCGAAGGCAACGCCGCGGCCGTGGCCGAGATGGACGAACAAATTGAAGAGTCCAAAGTCCACGCCGCTCAGTTCAAAGCGACTTTAGAAAAGGCGCAAAAACGCTTTGCCGCCTTGGCCAAAGTCGAAGAGCGCCACGCCAACCACTACAAAGCCCAACTCAGCAAAGTTGCCGCTTAATTTTTGAACCACCTTTTAATTTTTGGAGAACACCATGAACAACAAATCTTTCATCTGCATCGTGTGCGGTTTTGTGTATGACGAGACCGCAGGTCGTCCCGAAGACGGCATCGCCCCTGGTACTGCTTGGGCCGATGTCCCCCAAGACTGGGCGTGCCCCGAGTGCGGCGTTGCCAAAGCTGACTTCGAAATGGTCGAAATCTGAGGAGCAGGCGCATGTCCGAGCAAGCAATGACAAGTCCCAACAAGCACCCACAAGGGCCGCTGTTGGTCGTGGGGTCGGGATTGGCGGGCTGGTCGGTGGTGCGCGAATTTCGCAAACTCGATACCCAAACGCCGGTGCTGATGATCACCGCCGACGTGGGCGACTTTTATGCCAAACCTGCGTTGTCCAACGCATTGGCGCAAAACAAAGCACCTGAGCAATTGGTCACCACACCCGCCGAGCGCATGGTGTCGACCTTGGGCGTGACGCTGCTCCAGCGCACCGCCGTCACAAGCATCGATGTGCAGACCCAAGAGGTCCACACCTCCAAGGGCACTTTTGGTTACCGCCAATTGGTCCTTGCCACAGGCGCGCAAGCCATCCGCTTGCCGCTGGCGGGTGATGCGGCGCAAGCCGTGATGTCGGTCAACTCGCTGGCAGATTACGCAGCATTTCGCGCACAACTCAAGCCGCAATCGCGCGTGCTCATCATGGGCGCGGGTTTGATTGGGTGTGAGTTTGCCAACGACTTGGTGTTGGGCGAGCACACGGTGCAAGTGGTCGATCCCGGTGCTTCACCGCTGGCCGCCTTGTTGCCGGAGCCAGCAAGTGCTCAGTTGCGTCAAGCCTTGACAGATTTGGGTGTGAATTGGCATTGGCAAACCACGGTGCAAGCGGTGCATCGTCAAGACAACGCCTACGCTGTGCAGTTGGCCAACGGACAAGAATTGATCGTCGATGTGGTGCTCAGCTCGGTGGGCTTGCGTGCCGACACAGCCTTGGCGCAATCGGCGGGCATTGCCACAGACCGCGGCGTTTTGGTCGATGCACACCTCAAAACCAATGCCGAACATGTGTATGCGTTGGGCGACAACACCCAATACGCCAGTGCTTCCGTGGGCGGCGTGGCGCGCACTTTGCCGTTTGTCATGCCGATCATGAACGCCGCCAAAGCCTTGGCGCAAACCTTGGCAGGCAACCCCACGGCGGTGGTGTTTCCGCTCATGCCCGTGGCTGTCAAAACACCCACGCTGCCCTTGGTGGTTTCGCCCCCTGCCCCCGCAACGCAAGGCACTTGGCAAGCGGCGCACGAAGGCATTTGGCATTTCGTCAGCGATGGCAAAGTGCGTGGATTTGTGTTGGTGGGCGCGCAAACCTCGCGCCGCGCAGAACAGAGCAAATTGGTCTTGGTCTGAGCGCTTTTGCTTAAAAGTAAAAACCAAAGCCACTCAGGCAGGCCATTGCATCCGTTGTAAGCCTCTGGCAAGCGCCTAAAATGGCGCCAAAGCAAGGGCTGTTGCTTTTTCCGAAAGCAGCAGCCCTTTGCGCATTTAGGAGATTTCAATGAGTTCGACCCCGACCCAAAAAAGCGCAGAAGCCCGCGATGAATTGCGCCGTGCAGCGCTTGAATACCATGAGTTTCCGACCCCCGGAAAAATCGCGATTCAGCCCACCAAGCAGCTCATCAACCAACATGATTTGGCGCTGGCTTACTCGCCCGGCGTGGCCGCACCTTGCGAAGAAATTGTCAAAGACCCCAACGCCGCCTACAAATACACCAGCAAAGGCAATTTGGTTGCGGTGATCTCCAACGGCACCGCGGTGCTGGGCTTGGGCGACATTGGGCCATTGGCTTCCAAACCCGTGATGGAAGGCAAAGGCGTGTTGTTCAAAAAATTCGCTGGCATCGATGTGTTTGACATCGAAGTGAACGAAAAAAATCTGGACAAATTGGTCGACATCATTGCTTCGTTGGAGCCAACGTTTGGCGGCATCAACTTAGAAGACATCAAGGCGCCCGATTGCTTCTACGTCGAGCGCAAGTTGCGCGAACGCATGAAGATCCCAGTCTTTCACGACGATCAACACGGCACGGCCATTGTGGTGGGCGCAGCCATTTTGAACGGCGTCAATGTCGCTGGCAAAGACCTCAAAAAGGTCAAGTTGGTCACATCGGGCGCAGGCGCGGCCGCGCTGGCTTGCTTGAACTTGCTGGTCAAAATGGGCATTCCGCGCAGCAATATTTATGTCACCGACTTGGCGGGCGTGGTCTACGAAGGCCGCACCGAGTTGATGGACGAAGACAAAATTCAATTTGCCCAAAAAACCTCTGCACGCACTTTGAGCGAAGTCATCGAAGGCGCAGACATCTTCTTGGGCTTGTCAGCCGGGGGCGTGTTGAAGGCCGACATGGTCAAAAAAATGGCGGCCAAACCGCTCATCTTGGCCTTGGCCAACCCCACGCCAGAAATCTTGCCCGAAGAAGTGCAAGCCGTGCGCAACGACGCGATCATCGCCACCGGACGCAGCGACTATCACAACCAAGTCAACAACGTTTTGTGTTTCCCCTACATCTTCCGGGGCGCTTTGGATGCGGGCGCTTCCACCATCACCGATGAGATGGAAATTGCGGCCGTCTACGCCATCGCCGAATTGGCACAAGCCGAACAAAGCGAAGTCGTGGCCGCAGCCTATGCAGGTGAAAAACTCGCCTTTGGTCCCGAGTACTTGATTCCCAAGCCATTCGATCCGCGCTTGATGATCAAAATCGCACCCGCTGTGGCCAAAGCGGCCTTTGACAGCGGCGTGGCCAATCGTCCCATCCAAGACATGGACGCCTACATCGAGCGCTTGCAAAGCTTTGTCTATGCCTCGGGCTCGATCATGAAGCCCATTTATGCCGCCGCCAAAGCAGCCAGCAAAAAACGCGTGTGTTACGCCGAAGGCGAAGAAGAACGCGTGTTGCGCGCGGTGCAAATCGTGGTGGACGAACGCCTGGCGCGTCCAACCCTGATTGGTCGCCCCGCCGTGATTGCACAGCGCATCGAAAAATTCGGTTTGCGCCTCAAAGAAGGCGTGGATTACGAAGTCGTCAACGTTGAGCAAGACCACCGTTATCGCGACTTCTGGCAAACCTATTACAAAATGACCGCGCGCAAGGGCGTGACCGAGCAGTTGGCCAAAATCGACATGCGTCGTCGCTTGTCACTCATTGGCACCATGATGCTGCACAAAGGCGAGGTTGATGGCCTGATTTGTGGCACTTGGAGCACACCGCTGACGCACCTGAACTACGTGAATCAAGTCATCGGGCACCGCCCTGGCGTCAGCACCTACGCTGCGATGAACGGCTTGTTGCTGCCCGATCGCCAAGTGTTTTTGGTCGATACCCACATCAATTACGACCCCAGCGCTGAACAATTGGCCGAAATCACCATCATGGCTGCGCAAGAAATGCAGCGCTTTGGCATTCGTCCGCGCGCGGCCTTGCTGTCGCACTCCAACTTTGGCACCAGCGATCAGCCCTCGGCCGTCAAAATGCGCGAAACCTTGGCCTTGGTGCAACAAAAAGCGCCTTGGCTTGAAATCGACGGCGAAATGCACGGCGATGTGGCCATCGACAGCACCATGCGTCACAGCCAAATGCCCAACACCAGCTTGATTGGCGATGCGAATCTTTTGGTGTTGCCCAACTTAGACTCCGCCAACATCGCGTACAACCTGTTGAAAACAGCCGCCGGCGGAAACATTGCCATTGGCCCCGTGTTGTTGGGCGCGGCAAAACCCGTTCATATTTTGACGGCCAGCACCACCGTGCGTCGAATTGTGAATATGACAGCTTTGACAGTTGCCGACGCAAGTGCGACACGTTAAGCACATTTAGCGGTTATTTGGCAACTTTTCGGTAAATAACCCTCTGGAGCCCGTCTGGTAACAGCCGGGCTCTTGCTTTTTTGTCCGCTTTAGAAGAAACTCTTGCACTTAATTGTCGGGTTAACCCGAAACCCAGATCTTCTTACGACGTTTTCTACACACAACCTCGATATGCCACTCAGTACAGTCAAAACCAACATTGTTCAATCCATCCGTGCTTTTCGAGTTCAGGAATTGCAGGAGGCTGCTCAAGCCTTGGGACATCATTTCTTGTACGCGAACTTAGCCAATACACAAAGCAAACAAGATGTTTTGGATTTGATAGCTAAAGAATTCACATTCCCTGCCCAAGCCAGCAAGAACTTCGATTCCTTGTACGACGGCATGACCGATCCTTTGTATAAATCGGGCCCACAGCCTGGGTTCATTTTGGTGTTGGAGCACATTCCTGCCCATGCCAAATTTGACAAAGAAGCCCGCGAGCAGCTGTTGGACATCTTCCGCGAAGCCGCAGACTACTGGTCGGATCGCAAAGTGCCGTTCCGTTGCTTCTACTCTTTCTCCGTGGCGCGCGCCCCTTCCGCCGAGAAATTGGCCGAAGGCGAGCTGGAGGTGACCGAATCGGGCGAAAAAATGCCCACCGACAAACTGGTGGATGTGTCCCCCGAAGCCTTGCGCATGAGCAGCCCATTCAATGCAGGCTACTGGTTGACCGCGGCTTGATGGAGAACGCCAAGCGTTCATAAAAAAGGGCAAGTTCACTTGCCCTTTTTTGTTGCTCATTCAGCGCTGAACTACACCACGGCGCCAGAGTTGGGATCGTCGGGTTGCCCTTCGGTTTTGGGGGTGGCGCTTGATTTGATCAAGTCTTCGCGTCGAATGCCCAGCCACATGGCGATGGCAGCAGCCACAAACACCGACGAGTAGATGCCAAACAAAATACCAATCGTCAAGGCCAATGCAAAGTAGTGCAAGGTTGCACCCCCAAACAGCAGCATGGACAAGACCATCAGCTGGGTACAGCCGTGGGTGATGATGGTGCGGCTGATGGTCGAGGTGATCGCGTTGTCGATGATTTCAACGGTGTTCATCTTGCGATACCGGCGAAAGTTTTCGCGGATACGGTCAAAAATCACCACCGATTCGTTGACCGAATAACCCAACACCGCCAACACGGCGGCCAGCACGGGCAGTGAAAACTCCCATTGGAAGAAGGCAAAAAAGCCCAAGATGATGACCACGTCGTGCAAGTTGGCGATGATGGCCGCGACCGCGAATTTCCATTCAAAGCGCATGGCCAAGTAAATCATGATGCCCACCACGACAAACGCCAAAGCTTTCAAGCCGTCAACAGCCAGTTCATCGCCAACTTGAGGGCCGACAAACTCGGTGCGACGCAGTTGCACTTGGGCGTCGGTTTGGCGCAGTGCGTCCAACACTTGGTCGCTTTGTTGCGCAGAGCTTTGGCCTTTGATGGCGGGCATGCGAATCATCACATCGCGCGCGGTGCCGAAGTTTTGCACTTGCACGTCGCTCAAACCCAGTTTGGCGATTTGGGCGCGCACCACGTTCAGATCGGCGGCTTGCGAGTAGCTCACCTCCATCAAAGTGCCGCCGGTGAATTCGACCGACAAATGCAAGCCACGGCTGAACAAGAAAAACACAGCCGCCAAGAACGTGACAAACGAGATGGCATTGAAGACGATCGCGTTCTTCATGAACGGAATGTCTTTGCGGATCTTAAAAAATTCCATGGCGCAGAG
>CAIYFE010000080.1 GCA_903925445.1 uncultured Burkholderiales bacterium
CTCATCATGCGTGAAATCACCCCCGAGGGCATGAAATTTCGGCGCATTCATGATTTGAAACTCACGCGCAGCCACACCCCAATTTTGTCGCTCACCTGGACAATTTTTCACCCGATTGTGCCGGGCAGTCCCTTGTTTGGCCACACGCCGCAAAGCTTGGCGCAACACGAATTTGGGCTGGTGGTCACCGTCAAAGGTTTGGACGAAACCATCTCGCAAACCGTGCACGCCAACCATGTGTATGCGCCGTCACAACTGTTGTGGAATCACCGTTTCAAAGACGTTTTCGTGGAAGACCCCGTCACCGGAAAAGCGCAAATTGACTTGATGGCGATCAGTGAGGTGCAGCCCCTCTAGCCTTGGTTTGGGCAGAGTTTTACTTGAGAGGACGTCTCCATCGGCTCATGCACGAGCGAAGGACATGGGCATTGCGGTTTCGTAGCTGAAATACCGCTTTGCATGGTTGAGCCACTTGATGCCGTAATACATGGCGAAATATTGCAGTGGGGCACGGCGGCTGAGCAAATAAACCGCATGGTCAGAGTCTTCGCTAAACGCCTGAGCAACATAGTCTAAAATCTGTTCATTCAACAGCTTTTGGGCTTGTTGCGCACTGTCTGCCTGTACCGCCAGATCCAAGTCGATGCACATGGCCACCCAGTAGCCTTTTCGTTGTAAGGCAAGGCATCTCAGAACCAAGTCTGAAGGGTGTAATTTTCTGATTTTCATAAGCTTAATATTATTGCATTTCACAGCAATTTGTGGGTAGCTCTAGCCCCGGCGACAAAAATTGTATACACTTTAGCGCCATGGACGCATATTTTTTAGACTGGGCCAATTTGCTGCTGCGCTGGGTGCATGTCATCACAGCCATTGCGTGGGTGGGTTCTTCGTTTTACTTTGTCTTTTTAGACAACAACCTGATCAAACCCACTTCGCCCGATTTGCTTGAAAAAGGCGTGGGCGGCGCGATGTGGGCGGTGCATGGCGGCGGGTTTTACAACCCGCAAAAGTACATGGTCGCGCCCAAGAAAATTCACACCAAGCTGCACTGGTTTTACTGGGAGAGCTACTCCACCTGGCTCAGCGGCTTTTCGTTGTTCACGGTGTTGTACCTTTGGAACGCTGGCACGTTCTTGATCGACAAGTCGCTCATGGATTGGACGCCCGCACAAGCCATTGCCGCAGCGTTGAGTTTTTTGGTCGCGTTTTGGCTGATTTATGACACCGTGTGCCGCGTGTTTGGTTTTCGCGAGCACGGCGAGCGCATCGTGGGCACGATCATGTTTGGCGTGGTTGCGTTCGCGGCATGGTTGGCTTGCCATTTGTTTGCGGGACGTGCGGCGTTTTTGCTGATCGGCGCCATGATTGCCACCGCCATGAGCGCCAATGTGTTTTTCTGGATCATTCCCGGCCAGCGCAAGGTGGTTGCCGCCATGACCGATGGCAAAAGCTACGACCCACAAGCCTTGGCCATTCATGGCAAGCGCGGCAAGCAACGCAGTGTGCACAACACGTATTTCACTTTGCCGGTGATTTTTGCGATGCTGAGCAATCACTACAGCTTCTTGTACACCCACCCTTACCACTGGGTGATTCTGGTGTTGATGATGTTCGCAGGCGCGTTGATTCGCCAGTTTTTTGTGCAACGGCATGGCTACCACCTGGGTCGTGCCCGCAATCCCTTGCCCTTTGCGGTGCTGGGCGTGGCGCTGATTGTGGGCGTCATCGTGTGGCTCAAACCCGCCCCCAGCGATTTGGCAACAGCGCCTGCTCAGACCAAACCGCTGACTTATGCCGATGTCCAACCCGTTTTGGCGCAACGCTGCTACTTGTGTCACGGTGAACAGGTGCAAATGAAAAACATCCGACTCGATTCGCCGCAAGGACTCAAGCAGCACGCCGTCGATGTTTATCAGCAAGCGGCGGTGTTGCGGCAAATGCCGATGAACAACGCAACGCAAATCACAGAAGAAGAACGCCAACTCATCAAGCGTTGGTACGAAGGTGGCGCTTTGACGCAGTAAGCCTGTGGCGGTTGGGGCGCTGGCTATACTGAAATGCTTATGAACCTGAGCACGCAAGATCTGATGGCCATTGAGTTGACGCTTGAATTGGCGGGCTTGACGACCTTGATTTTGTTGCTCATCGCCACACCGCTGGCTTGGTGGCTGGCGCAAACCCGTTCAATCTGGCGAATGCCAGTTGCCTCGGTGCTTTCTTTGCCCTTGGTGTTGCCGCCCACGGTGCTGGGCTTTTACCTGTTGATCGCTTTGGGGCCGCATGGACCCTTGGGGCAATTCACGAATTGGCTGGGTTGGGGCACTTTGGCTTTTAGCTTCACGGGCTTGGTCATTGCTTCGGTCATTTACTCGTTGCCGTTTGCTTTGCAGCCCTTGGTGCATGCGTTTGAGTCCTTGGGGCCGCGACCCTTGGAAGTCGCGGCGACGCTGCGAGCCCATCCGCTGGATGCGTTTTTCAGCGTGGCGCTGCCCATGGCCTCTTCGGGGTTGATCACCGCTGCCATTTTGAGTTTTGCCCACACCGTGGGCGAGTTTGGTGTGGTGCTGATGATTGGGGGCAACATTCCAGACAAAACCCGCGTCGTCTCGACCCAAATTTACGGCCACGTAGAAGCGCTGGAATATGCCCAAGCGCACAGCCTGTCTGCGGCGATGCTGGTGTTTTCTTTTGTGGTGTTGATGGCTTTGGCTGCCTTGCGACGCACATCCAATCGGACGGTCTTGTGATGCATCACATTCAGATGCGTTTGCAGCGCAGCGACTTTGACTTGTCGGTGGACGTGCAGTTGCCAAGCCAAGGCATTGCGGTGATTTATGGCGCCTCGGGCTCTGGCAAAACCACGCTCTTGCGCTGTGTGGCGGGTTTGGAGAAACAAGCCCAAGGGCGCATTGAAATCGCTGGCGAAGTGTGGCAAGACGACGCCCTTGGCATTTACAAAGCGGTCTACCAGCGCCCCTTGGGTTACGTGTTTCAAGAAGCCAGTTTGTTCGATCATTTGGATGTGCAAGCGAACTTGCAGTTTGGTTTGAAACGCAGCCACAACCCGCAACCGCAAGTGTTGGAGCAGGCGGTGAGCTTGTTGGGCATTGGAGCGTTGCTCAAGCGCAAGCCTCACCAACTCTCGGGCGGCGAGCGTCAGCGGGTGGCGATTGCACGAGCCTTGGCGACACAACCCACGTTGCTCTTGCTCGACGAGCCCTTGGCTTCGCTGGATCAAGCGCGCCGTCAAGACATCTTGCCTTGGCTAGAAAAAATGCGCGATGAGCTGCACGTGCCCATGCTCTACGTCAGCCACGCGGCCGACGAAGTGGCGCGTTTGGCCGACACCTTGGTGGTCATGCAAAACGGTCGAATTCAAGCCGTGGGCCCGGTCGCGCAGGTGTTGACCTCGGTGCGCGTGCCGCTGAGTGTGGGGGACGATGCCGGCGCCTTGATTTCAGGCCAAGTCACGCAACGCGATGAACGCTGGCAGCTGGCTTGCATTGGCTTTGACGGTGGGCAATTTTGGGTGCCCGACACCGGCTTGGTTGCCGGGCAATCGGTGCGCGTGCGGGTGCTGGCGCGCGATGTCAGCCTGAGCTTGGGCGTTGCCAGCCAAACCAGCATTCAAAACATAGTGCCTTGCGTGATCGAGTCATTGGGCGCGGATCAGCATCCCTCGCAAGCCTTGATCAAATTACGCTGCGCGTCCACATCGCTCTTGGCGCGAGTGACAGCCCGCGCGGTGGCTGATTTGGGTTTGACGGTTGGCCTTCAAGTGTGGGCGCAAGTCAAATCGGTGGCATTGGTCAAGTAGCTTCACAGCCATCCAGCCGCCATGTAGGGAATCAACAGCGCGCCCGCAATGCCGTGCATGCCCATGCCCAAGCTGGCATAAGCCCCTGCTTCGGGATGCACACTGAAAGCTCTGGAAGTTCCAATGCCGTGCGCTGCCACGCCCAGCGCAAAGCCGCGTTGCCACCATTGGGTCACGTGCAAAGCGTTGAGCACAAAGCGTCCCAGCACCGCCCCCAAAATGCCTGTGCTGACCGCAAAAATAGCGGTCAAGGTCGGAGAAGCCTGCACGCGCTCGGCAATGCCCATGGCAATTGGCGCCGTCACCGATTTGGCGACCAAGCCCCGCACCAAGGATTCGTCCACGCCCAGCCACCGCGCCACGCCCACTGCTGTCAAGATCGAGGTGGCTCCGCCAGCCGCCAGCGACAGCAGCAAAACGCCCATGCGGCCCTTGAGCGAGGCCAGCCCTTTGTAAATTGGAATCGCCAACGACACCGTGGCCGTGCCCAACAAGAAGTGCACAAACTGCGCGCCTTCAAAGTACTTGGCGTATGGCATGTCCAAGACCGTGATGCCCAAGCACACCACAATGACCGCGATCAACACGGGATTGGCCAAAGGGTTGCGTTGGCTGCGTTCATACACCGTCAAGCCCAACAAATAAGCACTGAGTGTGAGCACCAAGGCCAGCAGCGGGCTGCCGGAAAGGTAAACCCAAATTTCAGAAATTGGAGGCAATGGAGGGTGAAAAGACGCGTTCATGCCCTCACTCCTTGGGCGTGAGCAGCTTGAGCAAGCCCGCGCTCACCGCAATTGTGGCCAACACGCTCACCACCAAAGCAGCGCTGATCGCCCACGCATTGGCTTGCAAAAGTGGCAAATAAAGCACCACGCCCACCGAGGCAGGAATGAACAACAAACCCAAATGCTGCAAGATGGCGCTGCCCACGCCATCGATGGAACTCGGGACATGGCCACGCACGATCAAGTAAGCCAGCAACCACACCAAGCCCAGCACAGGGCCCGGAATAAACGGCAAGACGAATTTAGACACCAATTCGCCCAGCGCCTGAAAAATGAAGAGTTGAACCAGTCCTTGAATCATGTGGATCAATGACCTCCTGCTGCCAAACGCATGGCCAGTTGGTTGTGGCGCTCAATCAAGGGGCCTAAATCGACGGTGGTCAGGCGCCCTTCGCGCACCACCACGCGGCCATTGACCACGGTGTAATCGGCGTTGTCGCTGGCGCACAGCAACAACGCGCCCACAGGGTCGTGAATGGCGCCGCCCGCCATGCCCAAAGTGTCGGTGCGAAATAGCGCCAAGTCGGCGCAGTAGCCGGGTTTGATTTGCCCGATCTCGTGCGCGCGTCCGAGCACTTGCGCACCGCCGCGTGTGGCAATGCGCAGGGCGTTGCGAGGCGTCATTTCGGCGGGGCCGTGATCGCATCCAAAATCGTCCAACGCGCGGCCAACCCGCGACAGCAGCATGGCTTGGCGCGCTTCGTTGAGCATGTGAGCCGCATCGTTGCTGGCGCTGCCGTCAACGCCCAGCCCAACAGGTACGCCTGCGTTGAGCAGCTTGCGCAAAGGCAAGATGCCGCTGGACAAACGCATGTTGCTGCATGGGCAGTGGGCGATGCCGGTGCGGGTTTTGGCGAACAGGTAAGTGCCTTCGTCGTCGAGTTTGACGCAGTGGGCATGCCAGACATCGCTGCCAACCCAGCCCAAGTCTTGGGCATATTCGGCGGGTGTGCAGTTGAACTTTTCTCGGGTGTAGGCCACGTCGTGGTCGTTTTCTGCCAAGTGGGTGTGCATGCGCACGCCGTAGGATCGGGCGAGTTTGGCGCTTTCACGCATCAAATCTTGGCTGACGCTGAAGGGCGAGCAAGGCGCCACCGCCACGTGCGTCATGGCGCCGAAGCTGGCGTCGTGCCAGGTTTCGATCAACCGTTGCGATTCTTTGAGGATGAAGGCTTCGTCTTCCACCACATGGTCGGGCGGCAAGCCGCCTTTGGATTGCCCCACGCTCATCGCACCGCGCGTGGCGGTGAATCGCATGCCAATGGTGTGTGCGGCCTCGATGCTGTCTTCCAAGCGAATGCCGTTGGGGTAGATGTACAAATGGTCGCTGCTGGTGGTGCAACCGCTCAACAGCAATTCAGCCATGGCGATTTGGTTGGAAACAAGCACCATCTCAGGCGTGAGGCCTGACCAAATGGGGTAGAGCCCGCGCAGCCAAGAAAACAACTCCGCGTTTTGGACTTGTGGAATGGCGCGTGTCAAGCACTGCACCATGTGGTGGTGGGTGTTGACCATGCCCGGAATGACCACGTGATGGCGCGCATCGATGACTTCGTCCACGGTGTTCATGTCGATGTGCTCATCGGCAGTCAAGAGGCGCTCGATGCGACCATCGCGCACCAAAATTGAAGCGTCTTTGAGCTCGGTGTGGGCATCGTCTTGGGTGGCAATGCAGCGTGCGCGGTGAATCAACAAAGTTGGCATATAAACTGTGCAAAGTAAAAAAACAAAACTGGCAACACTTTAAACCCAAGTTTGAGTCGTTTTCAGCACGGCCTACCTCATGAATACCCCCCCATTTCAAAGTCTTGAGCAAGTCAGCGCGCAGCCTCAGGTTTTCCTGCGCACCTTGTTCGATCAAGCGGTGCGCCGCGCCTTGCCGCTGCACAACACGGCGGCCTACTTGCCCGCACCTCCCAAAGACCGCACCTTGGTCATTGGCGCTGGTAAAGCAGCGGGAGCCATGGCGCAAGCCGTTGAAGCACTGTGGCCAGCGGATCGCCCCTTGTCTGGCCTGGTGGTGACGCGCTACCACCACACGCCGCCTCGCCCCGAGGGCTTGCCCACGCGCATCGAAGTGGTCGAGGCGGCTCACCCCGTGCCCGATGCCGCTGGGCTGGCGGCCGCAGAGCGCATCTTGGCTTTGACCCAAGGACTGAGCCAGGACGATTTGGTGTTGTGCTTGATTTCTGGCGGTGGTTCGGCCTTGCTGAGCTTGCCCACCGAAGGCTTGACGCTGCAAGACAAGCAGCGCATCAACCGCGAATTGCTGCACAGCGGCGCCAACATTGCCGAGATGAATTGCGTGCGCAAGCATTTGTCGCGCATCAAGGGTGGGCGATTGGCTGCGGCTTGCGCGCCCGCGCAGGTCGTGACGTTGACCATCAGCGACGTGCCCGGCGACGATCCTTCGATCATCGCCAGCGGGCCGACCGTGGCCGATGCCAGCACCTGCGCCGAGGCCTTGCACATCTTGCAGCGCTACCGCATCGAAGTGCCCGAGGCGATCATGCAAGCCCTACAAAACGGCGATCTTGAAACCCCCAAAACCAGCCCCGCTTGGGACGCACAGCCGGTGCATTTGATCGCCACACCGCAACAATCCTTGCAAGCCGCCGCCGAGTTGGCTCGCCGCGCAGGGCTCAATGCCTATGTGTTGAGCGACGAAATGGAAGGCGAGTCCCGTGAGGTTGGCAAAGTGCATGCCGCCTTGGCGCGAGCGACGGCTCAGGGCAAAGGCGCTTTTGCAAAGCCTTGCGTGATTTTGAGCGGCGGCGAAACCACGGTCACCGTGCGTGCGCTGCCCAGCGGCGTGCCCAAAGGACGTGGCGGTCGCGCCGGTGAGTTTTGCTTGGGTTTGGCCGTGGGGCTGCAATCTCAGCCCAAGGTGTGGGCGCTGGCAGCAGATACCGACGGCATCGATGGCGTGGAGGACAACGCCGGCGCGCGCGTGGCGCCCGATACCTTGGCACGCGCAGCCGACTTAGGCATTCAACCCGCCGACCATTTAGACCGCAACGATGCGTATGGTTTTTTTGCTGCTTTGGATGACTTGGTCATCAGCGGCCCGACGTTCACCAATGTCAATGACTTCAGAGCGGTGCTGGTGCTGTGAAAGTCTCCCGCACCTCTTTGAAAGGCATTGGCCTGTTGTTGCTGGCCTTGGCTTGCTTTTCGTTCATGGACACGTTCACCAAGAAAGTCACCGCCTCAGTGCCCATTTTGATGGTGATTTGGACGCGCTACTTCATCCAAGCGCTGGTCACGACGGTGTTCATTTGGCCCAAGACCGGACGCACGGTGCTGATCACCGATCGGCCTTGGATTCAAATTTTGCGCGGCTCTTTGCTCATGCTCACCACGGGTTTGGCCGTCACGAGTTTGCAGTTTTTGCCCGTGGGTGAATTCTCCGCCATTGTGATGACCACGCCCTTGTTGGTCACCTTGTTTGCGGCCCGTTGGCTGGGCGAGCACGTCTCCAGAACCCGCGTGGCCTTGGTGATGGGTGGATTTTTTGGCACCTTGCTGATCGTGCGTCCGGGCTCCGATTTTTTTGGCTGGCCCATGATTTTTCCGCTGCTGCTGGTCGTCGCCAACACTGGATTTCAGCTCTTGACCAGCAAGATGGCGCAAACAGAAAAAAGCATGACCACGCATTTTTATTCGGTCTGGACTGGCGCTGTGCTCTCCAGTTTGGTGCTGTATTGGGGGTGGGCCAGCATTGACGATTGGCAGCTGTGGCTGGAAATCATCTCCATCGCATTTGCGGGTGCTTTGGGGCATTTCTTGCTGATCGTGGCTTTTGAAAAATCGCCTGCGGCCACGCTCATGCCCTACATGTATTTGCAAATTGGTTTGTCCATGTTGGGCGGCTGGTGGTTGTTTGGCCATGTGCCCGATCACTGGTCGGTGCTTGGCATCCTCAGCATTGCTGCCTGCGGCTTGGCAGGCGCCATGCTCACGGTGATCGAAGCGCGTCGCAAAAACGCGCTGTGACGCAGGGCTCAGCACGTCATTCGCACAAGGCGCGGATTTGCGCTGGAATTGGCACCGCCCGAATTCCGGGCTGCCCGCCGTTGTCGCGGTGTGCCGCAAAAATGCGCACTTCTTCGCATTCCATGATCAAGTCCTCGCCGCGCTGGATGCGGTACTTGAGCACAAAGCTTTTTTCGCGCCATTCGCCAATGTGGGTGTGAATGTGCAGCACATCGCCGTAGCTGGCAGTTTTGACAAATCGCGCATGTGTGTCGACCAGCGGGGTGCCGATCACGCCCAATGTGCGCTCCGTTTCGTGCCAAGGGGGCACGCCGCACTCGACAAAGAAATGGCGTGAGGCCGCGTCAATCCAACGGAAAAAGTTGGGAAACCAGACGATGCGAGCGGGGTCGCAATCGCCAAATTCGACTTTTAAGGTGTAGGTGATGGTTTTGCTCATATTTTGAGATTGTCGAATAAATATGGAAAGCGCGAAGCAGAGGAGGGTTCAAGGGCTGGTAACCTTGGATTTTTAACGATTCAAAATTCGTTTCAATGTCTGAACCAAGATTGTTTTTAAGCAACATCACCAAGCGTTACCCGGCCGTGGTCGCCAACGATGGGGTGTCTTTGTCCGTGCAGCCTGGCGAGATTCATGCGGTGCTGGGCGAAAACGGCGCTGGCAAATCGACCTTGATGAAAATCATCTACGGTGCGGTCAAGCCCGATGCGGGTGAAATTCGCTTCAATGGCCAAGCCGTGCAAATCCGCAACCCCCAAGAAGCGCGTGCCTTGGGCATCAGCATGGTGTTTCAGCATTTCAGCTTGTTTGACACCTTGAGCGTGGCTGAAAACGTGTGGTTGGGCTTGGACAAATCGTTGAGCTTGGCGCAAGTGAGCCAAAAAATCCAAGACAAAGCGGCGCAATACGGCCTGGACATCGACCCCGCGCGTCCTGTTCATACCTTGAGCGTGGGTGAAATGCAGCGGGTGGAAATCATCCGCGCCTTGCTCAGCGATCCGCAGCTGCTCATCTTGGACGAGCCCACTTCGGTGCTCACGCCACAGGCTGTGGAGAAGTTGTTTGTGGTGTTGCGCCAACTCGCCAGCGAAGGCCGCAGCATTTTGTACATCAGCCACAAACTGCATGAAATTCGCGCCCTCTGCACCCATTGCACCGTGATGCGCGCTGGACGCGTGAGCGGCGTGTGCGATCCGCGCCAAGAAACCAATGCCTCTTTGAGTCAACTCATGATTGGCAGCTTGCCGCCGGAGTTGCAGGTGCGCCAACAGCAAGCTGGCGCGCCCGTGTTGCAAGTCAAGCAACTGAGCTTGCCAAGCGATGATCCATTTGGTGTGGATTTGCAAGCCATCAGCTTGCAAGTCCGTGCGGGTGAAGTGGTGGGCATTGCGGGTGTGTCGGGCAACGGTCAGCGCGAGTTGCTGCATGTGTTGTCGGGAGAAGACACGCGAGCGAATGCGCACAGCATTGCCTTGGGCGAACAAGACATTGGCGCTTGGACGCCCGCTCAACGGCGTGACGCGGGCTTGCACTTTGTGCCTGAGGAGCGCTTGGGTCGGGGTGCTGTGCCCAATTTGAGCTTGGCGCAAAACCTGCTGCTCACGCGCCACGAAGCGGTGGCTTCGCGGGGCGTGTTGGGGGCACTGGGTTGGCTCAATTTGCAGACTTTGCAGCGGCAAGCGCAAGACATCATTGCGCGCTACCAAGTCAAGGCAGGCGGGGCGCAAGCGCAGGCCAAGTCTTTGTCGGGCGGCAATTTGCAAAAATTTTTGGTTGGGCGTGAGATCGAGGCGGCGCCCAAGTTGCTCATCGTCTCACAGCCCACGTGGGGTGTGGACGTGGGCGCTTCGGCACAAATTCGCGCCGCGTTGCTGGCTTTGCGCGATGCAGGCTGCGCGGTGTTGGTGGTCAGTGAAGAACTTGAGGAGTTGATGGCGTTGTCTGATCGATTGCATGTGATTGCCAATGGGCGACTTTCGCCAGCGTTGAGCCGCGAACAAGCCTATGTTTCCTTGATCGGCGAGTGGATGAGTGGTTTGTGGCAGCGCGAGGAGGCTCACCATGTTGCGGCTTGAACCTCGCGCCCAAACTTCCACGCTGTGGCGCTACGCCTCACCCTTGCTGGCACTGGCTTTGACGGTGATGCTGGGGGTGCTGCTCTTTGTCGCATTGGGCAAAGATCCGGTGCGCGGCTTGGCAGTATTTTTTTGGGAGCCGATCAAAAGCGCCTACGCCTGGTCCGAACTCATGGTCAAGGCCACGCCCTTGCTGTTGATTGCCTTGGGTCTTGCGGTTTGCTTTCGCTCCAATGTTTGGAACATCGGCGCTGAGGGGCAATTTGTCATGGGCGCCATCTTTGCCGCAGGCGTGGCGCTGACGGCGGATGCCAACACCCCTTCCGTATTTTGGTGGTGCATTTTGTTGGCCGGTGTGTTGGGCGGCATGGTGTGGGCAGGGATTGCCGCTTGGCTGCG
This sequence comes from uncultured Burkholderiales bacterium, assembly GCA_903925445.1. Taxonomy (GTDB): domain Bacteria; phylum Pseudomonadota; class Gammaproteobacteria; order Burkholderiales; family Burkholderiaceae_C; genus Limnohabitans. Next base: position 11,077 of record CAIYFE010000080.1, read on the forward strand.
CGATCGCTTCAATGCCAATGAAATTTTGGTCAGCCTGATGCTGGTCTATGTGGCCATCATGGTGCTTAACTATTTGGTGTACGGCCCTTGGAAAGATCCGCTGGGCTACAACTTTCCTCAAACCAAGACGTTTGAAGCGGTGACGCAAATCCCCAAACTCATGCAAGGTTTGCGTGTCAATGTGGGCGTTTTCATGGCGCTGGCTGGCGTTGCAGGTTTGTGGGTGTTTTTGTTTCGCACCCATGCTGGCTTTGCGCAGCAAGTAGGCGGTTTGGCGCCCGATGCGGCGCGTTATGCCGGGTTTTCGTCGCGCCGAGCCTTGTGGTTGGCCTTGTTGGTCTCGGGTGGCGCAGCCGGATTGGCGGGCGCCTTAGAAGTGGCGGGGCCGTTGCGACAGCTCACGCCTTTTGTGCCGGCGGGCTATGGTTTTGCGGCCATCATCGTGGCGTTTGTGGGGCGCTTGCATCCGGTGGGCATGGTCTTTTCAGCCATATTGATGAGCATGTTCTACATCGGTGGCGAGCTGGCGCAATCGCGGCTGGGATTGCCGCGTTCGTTGACTGGCGTGTTCCAAGGTTTGTTGCTGTTTAACTTGTTGGCGAGTGACACGCTCATGAATTACCGCTTGCGCTGGGCGCGCACAGAAAGGGCTGTGTGATGGAGACTTACGCACTTTTGTGGGCGGCCACGATGAATGCAGGCACGGTGCTGGCGTTGGCTTCTTTGGGCTTGCTGATCAACGAAAAAGCTGGCGTGGTCAACTTAGGCGCCGAAGGCATGATGCTGTGCGCGGCCATTGCTGGTTTTGCCACGGTGGTTCACACCGGCAGCGACACCTTGGGATTTTTAGCCGGCATGGGAGCTGGCGCCTTGATGGCAGCTGTTTTTGGCGGCTTGGTCATTTGGCTCAACACCAACCAATACGCAACTGGCTTGGCTTTGAGTTTGTTTGGCGGTGGGTTTTCGGCGTTTGTGGGAGTGAGCTATGTGCAAGCCAAGTTGCCTGAACGCATGCATTTTCAAATCCCAGTGCTGGCCGATATTCCTTTTTTGGGGTCGGCCTTGTTCAAACACCATCCGCTGGTGTACGGCGCCATTGGGCTGATGTTTGGCTTGATGTATTTGCTCTACCGAACCCGAGCGGGCTTGGTGCTGCGTGCGGTGGGTGAATCGCCCGATTCGGCGCACGCTCTGGGTTATCCCGTGCGCCGCATCCGTTGGTTGGCGGTGGTCGCGGGCGGGGCTTTGTGCGGCTTGTCAGGGGCTTACATCTCGATCGTCTACACGCCACTTTGGGTCGAAGGCATGATCGCTGGCAAGGGCTGGATCGCGCTGGCGCTGACCACCTTTGCAACGTGGCGCCCGGCGCGGGTGTTGCTGGGGGCGTATTTGTTTGGTGGCGTGACGATGTTGCAATTTCACCTACAGACTGCGGGCGTAGACATTCCCAGCCAGTTTTTGAGCATGCTGCCTTACGTGGCCACCATCGTGGTGCTGGCCTTGATTTCTCGCAATCCCAAGTGGCTGCGGGTGAATATGCCGGCATCGATTGGCAAACCGTTTGTGCCGAATTGATCGTTTTTTCCGTTCATAATGACTTGTTTTTCAACACATCTTTGGAGGTTTTCGCATGACTGACTTGTTTAAGCGTCGTTGGGTTCGCGCCGCAGCCTTGAGCGCTGTGGCTGCCGCCGTTTTGGTGGGTTGCGGTAAGAAGGAAGAAGCCAAGGTCGAAGCCCCAGCGGCTGCACCAGCCAAAGCCGATCCGCTCAAAATCGCGTTTGCTTACATCGGCCCCGTGGGCGATGGCGGCTGGACTTTTGCGCACGACAACGCACGCAAAGCTTTGGAAAAAGAGTTCGGCGACAAAATCCAAACCTCGTTTGTCGAAAACGTGCCCGAATCGGCTGACGCCGAGCGCGTGATCCGCGATTTGGCAGGCCAAGGCAACAAGCTGATTTTTGGCACCACCTTTGGCTACATGGAGCCCATGCTCAAAGTCGCGACTGACCTCAAAGACGTCAAGTTTGAACACGCCACCGGCTACAAACAAGCCGACAACATGAACACCTACGACAGCCGCACCTACGAAGGCGCCTACCTCGCAGGCGTGATCGCTGGCAAGATGACCAAGAGCAACACCTTGGGCGTGGTGGC
>CAIYFE010000081.1 GCA_903925445.1 uncultured Burkholderiales bacterium
CAGTTTGTGGTCATGTTCTTGATGGTTGTGTTCCCACAAATCGTCATGGTGCCCGCGCACTGGTTCTATTGATTTTTTCATCCTCAGGAGACATTGACATGAAACGTACTTTCCTCAAAACCGTGGTTGCTGCTTTGGCCTTGGCCGCTTGCGGCGGTGCTTTCGCACAAGAAAGAAACATCAAGTTTGCCAACCAAAACACAGCGGGTCACCCCATCGTGCAAGGGATGGAAAAATTCAAAGAGTTGGTGGAAGCCAAATCAGGCGGCAAGATGAAGGTGACCTTGTTCCCAGGTGGCACCTTGGGCAGCGACCAAGCCAACGTTTCAGCCTTGCAAGGTGGCACTTTGGAGATGGTGGCCATGAACTCGGGCATTTTGGCCGCGCAAGTCAAAGACTTTGAAGTGTTCGATTTCCCCTTCATGTTTGCCAACAGCAAAGAAGCAGACACCATCGTTGACGGTCCATTTGGTCGCAACATGCACGACAAGCTGCAAGCCAAAGGCATCATCGGTTTGGGTTACTACGAACTGGGCTTTCGCCACATCACCAACAGCAAGCGTCCCATCACCAAAGTGGCAGATATCGAGGGCTTGAAACTGCGCGTGATTCCCAATGCCATCAACGTGGACTGGGTCAAAGCCTTGGGCGCCAACCCCACACCCCTGCCCTTTCCTGAGCTGTACCCAGCGTTGGAACAAAAGGCCGTGGACGGACAAGAAAACCCAGTGGCCACCATCAACTCAGCCAAGTTGTACGAAGTGCAAAAGTACATGACCTTGACCAGCCACCAATACAACCCTCAATCGGTGTTGATGAGCAAAAAATTCTGGGACAGCTTGTCTGCGCCTGAGAAAAAAATCATCGAAGACGCGGCTGCTGAATCGGTCAAATACCAACGCGCTCAAAACCGCGCTTTGACCGCCAGCATCACCGACAACCTGAAGAAAAATGGCATGCAGATCAACGAATTGCCTGCTTCTGAAATGGCCATCTTGCGCGACAAGATGAAACCTGTGATCGCCAAACACGGCGAATCTTCTGCTGCAACCGTGGCTGAATTGCAGGCTGAATTGGCCAAATTGCGCAAGTAATTCTTGTGAACACAACGCGGCATCCCTGGGTGGATGCTGCGTTTTTTTATGTCGAGGCACTCCATGAACATCAATGGCAACACCGAGCTGATCGCTCACATTGGCTACCCCACCCACACCTTCAAATCCCCCATGATTTACAACCCGTACTTTGTGCAAGCGGGCATCAATGCGGTGGTCGTGCCTATGGGATGTCAATCGGTGCACTATCCTGATTTTTTGAAATCTGTTTTTCAACTCACCAACATCCGTGGCGCGCTCATCACCATGCCCCACAAAGTGGTGACGGTTGATCTGCTGGACGAAGTCACGCCAACCGTGCGTGTTGCGGGCGCTTGCAATGCGGTTAAGCGCACCGAAGACGGACGCTTGGTGGGCGACATGTTCGATGGCGCGGGTTTTGTGCGCGGCGTGCAGCGCAAAGGCTTTGACTTGACCGGCAAACGTGTGCTGGTGGTGGGCACAGGCGGCGTGGGTTGCGCCATTGCGGCCTCTTTGGCCGGCGCTGGCATTGCAGCCATTGGCTTATTCGACATGAACAGCGCTTCGGCAGCCGCCTTGGGTGATCGTTTGAAACGCAACTACCCCAACATCGACGTTCAGTTGGGCTCCAACGACCCAGCCGGACACGACTTGGTGGTCAATGCCACGCCCATGGGCATGAACGACGGCGACGCGCTTCCCATGGACGTGTCACGCATCGCGCCCGACACCTTTGTGGGCGAAGTGGTGATGAAAACCGAGATGACCGCTTTTCTCAAAGCAGCCCAAGCCCGAGGCTGTCGCGTCCAAGTCGGCTCAGACATGTTGTTTGAACAAATCCCAGCCTACTTGGAGTACTTCGGCTTTCCTACCACGACCGCAGAGAATTTGCGCAGCGTTGCGCAGTTGAGCTACTGAGTAGCTTCAAGCAAAGCATCAAGCGCCGCGCAATGCGGCGCGCAAGTTGATGCCAATTTCAGGCCGCTCTGCAAACGGGTCGGGTGGGTTGTGGCCTTGCACAATCGCCTCCATGCGTTGCTGCACATTGCCCAAGGCTTTGGGGTGGCTGTAAATGTAGAACTGATCGGCAGCCAAGGCGTCAAACACTTTTTGTGCAACTTCAGCGGCCGTGACTTTGCCTGAACCCACTGCTTTGTCGCTCATGGCTTGGCCAATGAGTTGACTTTGCGTGGGCTTGTCGGCCTTGAGTTCTGCGGGGCGATTGCGGTGGCTTTGGTTGATGCCCGTGGGCACAAAGTAAGGACACAACACGCTGGCACTGACTTGATCGCTGACCAATTTCAAATCTTGGTAGAGCGTCTCGGTCAAGGACACGACCGCGTGTTTGGTGACGTTGTAGATGCCCATGTTGGGGGGCGTCAGCAAACCCGCCATGCTGGCGGTGTTGACGATGTGGCCTTGGTAACTCGGGTCTTGCTTGGCGGCTTCGAGCATCATGGGCGTGAACAAGCGCACGCCATGAATGACACCCCACAAGTTAACGCCCATGACCCATTCCCAATCGGCGATGGTGTTTTCCCACACCAAGCCGCCCGCGCCCACTCCCGCATTGTTGAAAACAAAATGAGGCGCGCCAAAGGTGGCTTTGACATCGTTGGCCAAGGCTTGCATCTGGGCGTCATTGGATACGTCAACGCGGCGCGCCATGACTTGTGCGCCTGCGGCTTGCAGTTCGGCTTGCACGGCATCTAAGGCGTCTTTTTGAACATCGACCAAAACCAATTTCATGCCCAGTTGGGCACCAATGCGTGCGCATTCGAGGCCGAATCCGGAGCCTGCGCCTGTCAGCACGGCGACTTTGTTTTTGAAATCAGAAATCATGCGTCCACCTTTTTCAAAATAAATCCATTGCGCGGAAAGTGCACTTGCACCGTGCCTGCACGCGCATCTTGGCGACGCAAGGTGTAACGCGTGCGCGTGGCGGCCACCAATTCGCCTTGGGTGGGTTCAAGCCCAAACGATTCGGCCGTGATCACCACTTGGCTACCCAAGGCAATGCCGTGGTGATCCACAAACGCCTCTTGCGACATGTCTTTGGGAGTGCTGCTGTGGGCAATCTCGATGGCTTGAGAAGAGGAAATTTCTTGCGAATTGCCGTGTCCCATGTTCTCCATGCGCAGCAACCAATCGCGCACATTGGGTGTTGCGTCCAGGATGCTTTCAAGCACGGGGACTTGGCGCAAGGTGTACCAAGTGGGGTGGTACGCCGAAAAATCGGCCAAGCTGGGCGCATCGCCCAATAAAAAGCTGTGGTTTTCCAACATGTGCGAGAGGCGACGCAAATAGCTTTTGTACATGCCCGTTGCATCGGCAGCAGGCATGCGGGCTGCGCCACCACGCATTTGGGTGCGGTCTTGCACAAAGTCCTTGATGTCTTGTTCCGCCCATCCCTTGAGCACATGCGCGGCGCCTGCAGGCTGAAAGTTATAAGCCATGGCGACAGGAAACACCAAGCTGTCTGCCCATTGCGCCACGATGCGCGTGACGCCTTTGACCGCCTCGGGGTAAAGCGTGGGTTTGGGTTGGAGATGTTCCAACACATCGCAAATCAGGGCAGTGTCGCAGTAGATGTCGGCGCCGATTTGCAAAAAAGGCGTGCGACGGTAACCGCCGGTCAGCGCCACCACATCGGGCTTGGGCATGTACATGGGAATGATCACACTCTTCCACGACAAGTTTTTAAAACCCAAGACCAAGCGAATTTTTTCGGCAAACGGTGACAGCGGGTAATGGTGAAGCAGCAGATCGGACATGGTGATGGCTTTCTGGCGTTAGATCAATTTGACCAATTGCTTGCCGAAGTTTTTGCCTTTGAGCAAACCCAAAAATGCCTCGGGCGCAGCGGCCAAACCGTTGGCCACGGTTTCTCGAGGACGCAACTTGCCTGAACCCACCAAATTGCCCAACTCGCTCAAGGCTTCAGGCCAGACTTCCATGTGTTCGCTGACGATGAAGCCTTCAATTTTCATGCGATTGACCAAAATCAAAGCGGGGTTGGTCATGGGCAAAGGTGCGCCGTCGTAGCCAGCGATCATGCCGCACACCGCGATGCGGGCAAACGCGTTGGTGCGCAACATCACAGCATCCAGCACCATGCCGCCCACGTTTTCAAAGTGTCCGTCGATGCCATTGGGACACGCCTCGCGCAGTGCTTTGGAGAGCGACAAATAGTCTTTGTGTTCTTTGTAGTCGATGCAAGCGTCAAAACCGAGTTCTTTCACGACGTAATCGCACTTGTCTTTTCCGCCTGCAATGCCCACCACGCGGCAACCACGGGCTTTGGCAAGCGCACCCAAGGCGCTGCCCACAGCACCACTGGCGGCGCTGACCGTGACGGTCTCGCCCGCTTTGGGCGCAATGATCTTGACCAAGCCATACCAAGCGGTGACGCCTGGCATGCCGACGGCGCCCAAGTAATGGCTCAAAGGCACGTGGGTGGTATCGACCTTGCGCAACATGCCAGCGGCATTGCCATCGACCACGCTGAAAAGCTGCCAGCCGCCCATGCCCACCACTTTGTCGCCTACTTTGAATTTGGGATGACGGCTTTCTACGACTTCACCCACCGTGCCGCCAATCATCACTTCGCCCAAGGGCTGAGGCTGGGCGTAGCTTTTGCTCTCGTTCATGCGCCCACGCATGTAGGGGTCAAGGCTCAAGTAATGGTGACGCACCAGCACTTGCTGGTCTTCAAGCGCTGCGACGGGGGTTTCGACCAGTTTGAAGTTGCTGGTCGTGGCTTCGCCAACGGGGCGGTTGTCGAGCAAGATTTGTTGGTTGTGTTGCATGAAAGTCTCCTGAGTATGTTTTGCAATCAGTCGGTTGAAATGTCGCGAACTTCGGGGTGCAGTCCTTGATCTGGGGCTTTGGGCATGTACTTGAAAGTACCGGTGGCGTGTGCACAGGCGCGGCCTTGTTCGTCGTAGACCGTGCCTTCGGTGAATGCCATGTTTTTGGTGCGATGCATCAAACGGCTTTTGACCCGCAAGCTGCCACGCGCGGCTTGCATGAAAGATGTTTTCATCTCAATCGTTACTACGCCCAATGTTTTGTCCACGCTGCGCGCTGCGGTGGCCATGCCGACATCTAAAAAAGTCATCAGGGCGCCACCATGCGTGACGTTGTATGAGTTCATGTGGGTGGCCTCGGGCGTGTAGGTCAGCTCGGACTGCCCGTCATCAAAAAACACCATCTCAAAGCCAAGCAAATCGACAAACGGGACGTAGGCACCAAAACTTTCTTGCATGTGCGTCTCCTGGTTAAAACGCTGCTTCGGGCATGTCTGCGCAGGTCATGTCGCGGGACTCCACCACATTGAGCCAAGCGCCAATTTTGGGCAATTCAAAGTGGAAAAAGAACTGCGCCGCCTGCCGACGCCCAAGGTCTGCTGCACCTTGACCCGTGCTGGCGAGCGCCAATTCCAACCACATCCAAGCCAACACGGTGTGACCGAAAGCTTGCATGTAGGGCACAGCATTGGCCAAAGCTTGGGCAGGTTCGCCTGTGCTCCAAGCCTTTTGGGTCGCTTGCCCCACCCGTTGCAAGGCTTGCGCCAGTGCGTTGGCGTGGGCGGCCAATGCGTTGCCGTGGGACTGGGCGCGTGCAATCGTGGCGCTGATGCGCGCTGCCAAGAGCTGCAAGCCCTGCCCGTTTTCCATCAAAACTTTGCGCCCCAATAAATCCAAGGCTTGAATGCCGTGCGTGCCTTCGTGAATCATGTTGAGGCGGTTGTCGCGCCAATATTGCTCGACGGGGTAATCGCGGGTGTAACCGTAGCCACCGTGAATTTGAATGGCCAAGGAGTTGGCCTCCAAGCACCATTCGCTGGGCCAGCTCTTGGCAATTGGCGTGAGCACTTCGAGCAACAAGCGCGATTCATTGGCCGCTTCGGGACTGCCCGTGTGTTGCTCATCCACCAACCGCGCGCAGTACAAGGCCAGCGCCAAAGCGCCTTCGCCATAGGCTTTTTGTGCCAGCAGCATGCGCTTGATGTCGGTGTGTTCGATGATGCGCGATTGCGGCGATGCAGGGTCTTTGCCCACAGCCGTCATGGGGCGGCCTTGGGGACGATTTTTGGCGTACCCCAGCGAGGCGTAATAGCCAGCCAAACCCAGCATGGTGGCCGACAGGCCCACGCCAATGCGGGCTTCATTCATCATGTGGAACATGCAGCGCAAACCTTCACCGGGCTTGC
>CAIYFE010000082.1 GCA_903925445.1 uncultured Burkholderiales bacterium
TTGGAGTTCCACCACGGCAAGCACCACAACGCTTACGTTGTGAACCTCAACAACTTGCAAAAAGGCACTGAGTTCGAGCACATGAGCCTCGAAGAGATCGTGAAAAAATCCAGCGGTGGCATCTACAACAACGCCGCACAAATTTGGAACCACACCTTCTTTTGGAACTGCATGAAGCCCAACGGCGGCGGCGAACCCTCAGGCGCTTTGGCTGCGGCCATCAACGCCAAATTTGGCAGCTATGCAGCGTTCAAAGAAGCTTTCGTTAAGAGCGCTGTGGGCAACTTTGGCTCCGGCTGGACTTGGTTGGTGAAAAAAGCCGACGGCTCTGTGGACATCGTCAACATGGGCGCCGCTGGCACGCCATTGACCACCGCAGACAAAGCCTTGCTGACGGTGGACGTTTGGGAACACGCCTACTACATCGATTACCGCAACCTGCGTCCCAAGTTTGTCGAAACATTCCTCGACAAGTTGGTGAACTGGAGCTTTGTGGAAAGCAACTTCGCTTGATGGGGCGAAAGCAGTCTCAAAAAAACCGCCTCAAGGGGCGGTTTTTTTTGCTCTGAAAAATCTCAGTTGCCCACAATTCCGCCAATGTGACTGCCGCCTTTGAGCCCACGTTTGGCAAACCAACCTTGGTGCATCTCCAGCACAAACCGAACAGGACGCGCGGAGCAATGCGCGTCGGTGCTTTGGGGCTTCATATCGGCCAAGTTGACGATGTTGCCGTTGTTGTCGATGAAGGCCGCCGTCAAAGGCATGAGCGTGTTTTTCATCCAAAAACATTGGGTGTCGGAATGATCGAACACGAACAACATGCCTTCGTGATCGGGCATGCCCATGCGGTTCATCAAACCAATGGCGCGTTGTTCGGGCGTTTGCGCCACTTGCACGTCGAGCTGGTACATACCCGCTTGTAGCTTCACGCGGGGCAAATCAGTTTGAGGGCCTTCTTGGGCAAAAACGCCTGCGCTCAGGGCGCAGGCGACAAGGAGTGCGTAAATCTTTTTCATTTCCAGATTATCTCGCTGGATAGAATTCCGTTTTGTAAAGCAATCTACCGGAGTTTTCGCATGGCTTTTGCGCACATCCAAGTCCCTGCCCAAGGGCAAAAAATCACGCTCAATGCGGATCAAACCTTGAATGTGCCCGACCAGCCCATCATCCCGTTCATCCAAGGCGACGGGGTGGGGCAAGACACCACGCCCGTCATGAAAGCCGTGGTCGACGCCGCCGTGGCCAAAGCCTACAAAGGCCAGCGTCAAATTCACTGGATGGAAGTGTTTGCGGGCGACAAAGCCAAGGCCTTGTACGGCGAAGACATGCCGTTGCCTGCTGAAACCGTGCAAGCCCTGCGCGATTATTTGGTGTCGATCAAGGGGCCACTCAACACGCCTGTAGGCGGGGGCATGCGCTCGCTCAACGTCGCCTTGCGCCAAGAGTTGGATTTGTTCGTTTGCTTGCGCCCAATTCAGTACTTCAAAGGCGTGCCTTCGCCCTTGAAAGAACCAGAAAAAACCAACATGGTCATCTTTCGTGAAAACTCGGAAGACATCTACGCCGGCATCGAATACGAGGCGCAAAGCGAGCCGGCCAAAAAATTGATTCACTTTTTGACCCAAGACATGGGCGTCAAAAGCATCCGCTTTCCAGACACCTCAGGCATTGGCGTCAAACCGGTATCTCAGCAAGGCACCGAACGCTTTGTGCGCAAAGCCATTCAATACGCCATTGACCATGACAAGCCCAGCGTGACCTTGGTTCACAAAGGCAACATCATGAAATTCACCGAAGGCAGTTTCAGGGATTGGGCCTATGCCTTGGCGCAAAAAGAATTTGGCGCGAAATTGATCGACGGCGGGCCTTGGTGTCGGTTGAAAAACCCCAAAACGGGGCAAGACATCCTCATCAAAGATGCCATCACCGACGCGTTCATGCAACAAATTCTGTTTCGACCCGCAGAATATTCCGTTGTGGCGACCCTCAACCTCAACGGCGACTACATCTCAGACGCTTTGGCCGCGCAAGTCGGGGGCATTGGCATTGCGCCCGGCGCCAACATGTCCGATACCGTGGCGTGTTTTGAGGCCACACACGGCGCCGCGCCTAAATATGCGGGTAAAAACTACGTCAATCCTAGCTCCGCCATACTTTCTGCCGAAATGATGTTGCGCCACATGGGTTGGCTCGAAGCCGCCGACGTCATCATTGACGCCTTGGAGCAGGCCATCCAAACCAAGCGCGTCACCTATGACTTTGCCCGTCTGATGGACGGCGCTGTGCAGGTCAGTTGCTCGGGCTTTGGTCAGGTCATGATTGACCACATGTAAGGTTTTAGCCATCTCGATAGAATGAATTCATGGCTACTCCGATTCCTCCAAAAAAAGTGCAGTCGCCAGATCGCGATGACGGAAATTCTGTTGTTTTAGAGCGACGCGCACAACGCACCCAACCGCCGCAAATGTTCCAGGTGGTCATGCTCAACGACGACTTCACACCGATGGAGTTTGTCGTGTTGGTGCTGCAAGAATTCTTCTCAAAAGACCGCGAAA
>CAIYFE010000083.1 GCA_903925445.1 uncultured Burkholderiales bacterium
TCAAACTCTTTGGCTTTTTTGACGATGTGCTCGGTCATGGCGGCAATTTCGCGCATGAAGGCCTCGCGGCTCAACTGGCCGTGCTCCATTTGCGCGAGTTTGTATTCCCAGCCGCCCGTGAGTTCGGGCTTGGAGAGTTCTTCCACGCCCAAACCGCGCAGCAGCGTGAAGAGCTGAAAGGCTTTGGCGGTTGGAATCATCTCGCGGCCATCGCGCACGATGTACTTCTCGTTGATCAAGCCTTCGATGATGGCCGCGCGGGTGGCTGGCGTGCCCAGTCCTTTTTCTTGCATGGCCTCGCGCAACTCGTCGTCTTCGACCAGCTTGCCTGCGCCTTCCATCGCGCCCAGCAACGTCGCTTCGCTGTAACGCGCGGGGGGGCGGGTTTTCAAACCCTTGGCGTTGATTGATTCGTTGCGCGCCATTTCGCCTGGCTTTAAGGCCACCAAGGTTTTGCCTTCTTCTTCGTTGTCGGCGGCTTCTTGCGCTGCATCTTTGCCGTAAACGGCCATCCAACCCGCATTGACCAACACTTTGCCTTCGGTTTTGAAAGCGTATTGCTGACCAGCTTCGCTCACGGTGCTGATGCGGGTGGTAACCATGTATTCAGCGCTGGGAAAGAACACCGCCATGAAGCGACGCACCACCAAGTCGTAGAGCTTTTGCTCGGCTTCGGACAATCCACTGGGCGCTTGCAAGGTGGGGATGATCGCAAAGTGATCGCTGACTTTTTTGTCGTCAAACACGCGCGGGAGCTTGCGCACGTAGTTGTTGTTGAGCGCCGTCAAGGCATGGGGCTCCAAGTGCCGCATGCCGCTGTCGGCCAACATTTCAAAGGTTTGCTTGACCACGGGCACGTAGTCTTCGGGCAGATGGCGCGAATCGGTCCGTGGGTAGGTCAGCGCCTTGTGGCGTTCGTACAGGCTTTGCGCCAGCGCCAGCGTGGTTTTGGCTGAAAAGCCAAAGCGCCCGTTGGCTTCGCGTTGCAGCGAAGTCAAATCGAACAAGCCTGGGCTGGCTTTGGTGGTGGGCTTGCTTTCCTCGGTCACGGTCGCGGCTTTGTTGCGCACGGCGTTGGCGATGGTCAAGGCTTCGGATTCGCTCCAAACGCGGTCGGCTTTTTTCTCTGCGTCGGCGTCTTTTTTATGTTCTGGGTTGAACCATTTGGCGGGGTATTCGCCGGCTTCGACCAAGAAGTTGGCATGAATTTCCCAATAGTCGCGGCTGACAAATTTGCGGATTTGCTCTTCGCGCTCGACCACCACGCTCAAGGTGGGAGTTTGCACCCGCCCCACGGTGGTGAGGAAAAAACCGCCTTCGCGCGAATTGAAGGCCGTCAAGGCGCGGGTGCCATTGATGCCCACCAGCCAGTCGGCTTCGGAGCGGCTGCGGGCTGCATCGGCCAGGCCTTGCATTTGTTGTTCGCTGCGCAAAGAGTCAAAGCCGTCTCGGATGGCTTGCGGAGTCATCGATTGCAACCACAAGCGTTTGACCGGCTTGTCCAGCGGCTTTTTGCCGCCCGCGTATTGTTCGATCAAACGAAAAATCAACTCACCCTCGCGCCCCGCGTCACACGCGTTGATGAGCGCGGTGACGTCTTTGCGCTTGGCCAACTTGACCACGGCATTGAGGCGAGTTTTGGTCTTATCGACGGGTTTGAGGTCAAAGTAAGGCGGAATCACGGGCAAATGCGCAAAGCTCCATTTGCCCCGTTTGACGTCAAACTCTTCCGGGGCTTGGATTTCAACCAAGTGCCCCACGGCGCTGGTGACCACATAGGTGTCGCTCTCGAAATGCTCGTCGTGCTTTTCGAACTTGCCGGCCACTGGCGTGAGTGCGCGCACGATGTCTTGCGCAACCGAAGGTTTTTCGGCAATCACGAGGGTTTTACTCATTTCAAGTTCCTTAGAAAACTGACCACTACAATTTGCGTTTCTCGCGTGCGCGCACGCACACGTGCGCACATGCGTGCGTATGCATTTAAGTTAACAGAAATTTTCCGTGCCCAAAAATACACCTTCTCCAGCCGCTGGCCGCCGCATCCAAACTCGCCGCTCTGGCGTTCATGGCAAAGGCGTCTTTGCATTGACCGACATCGCGGAGGGCGAAACCATCATCGAATACGTGGGCGAAATCATCACGTGGAAAGAAGCGCTGCGCCGCCATCCCCACGATCCCAAAGATCCCAACCATACCTTTTATTTTCATCTCGATGACAAACATGTGATTGACGCCCTGTATGGCGGCAATTCATCGCGCTGGATCAACCACTCCTGCAAACCCAATTGCGAGCCAGATGAAGTTGATGGGCGCGTTTTCATCAAAGCGCTGCGCAACATCCAAGCCGGCGAAGAACTCAACTACGACTACGGCTTGGTGATTGACGCGCCGCTCACACCTGAGCTCAAGGCCGAATACCCTTGCTGGTGCGGCGCTAAAAAATGCCGTGGCACCTTGTTGGCATCCAGCCAAATGAAAGAGCCCAACAAGCGCGAACGTCGGGCGCTTAAAAAGGCCAAGCAAGGCAAAAAGAAACACTGAGCCCCATGATTTGGCCAGCTGAAGACCTTTGGCAAGCGATGGTGGGCAGCTGCCCCGGCATCACCGTCGAAGTGTTGCCGCAAATAGATTCCACCAACTCGGAGTTGATGCGCCGCGCCCGTTCGGGCTTGACCGATCCGGTGGTCTTGATCGCTGAAACACAAACCGCAGGCCGTGGCCGTTTGGGTCGCGCGTGGCACGGCACTGCAGGCGATGCCTTGACGTTTTCGCTGGGCCTCATGCTCCAACCTGCCGATTGGTCGGGCTTGTCGCTGGCGGTGGGATTGGCTCTGGCGCGCAGCCTTGATCCGCAAGGCACATTGGGTCTGCGCCTGAAATGGCCCAACGACATTTGGGTGGCTCGCGCTGACGCACCCACAGGCTGGGCCAAATTGGCCGGCATCTTGATTGAAACCACGCTGCCGACCCCCGCCGATGCAAGCAGCCCGCGTTACTGCGTGGTGGGCATGGGCGTCAACATCGCCCCGCCGACGGCACAAGACCTGCGCACGCAGCCCTTGGGTTTGCGTGAGCTGCAAGCCGACGCCAGTGCCGCATCGGCCGTGTTGCGCATCGCGCCCGCCGTGCTGAACACCTTGCTGGCCTTTGAGCGTGCAGGTTTTGCGCCCCTGCAAAATGCTTTTTCTGCGCGCGATGCTTTGCACAACCAAGCGGTCAGCCTGAGCGATGGCCGCAGCGGTCTGGCCTGCGGGGTCGATGCGCAAGGCGCTTTGTGCGTTCAAACCGCTGAAGGCATGGCACACATCACCAGCGCCGAGGTCAGCGTGCGGCCACAATCCAACCTTTGAAGAATGAGGGCTTGATGAAATCAAAACTCACTTGGCGCAAAACCGCGCTGATCTTGTTGGGACTGAACATCTTTCTTTTGCTTTGGATGCACGGTGGCTTGCGTTTCATGGGGCTGGGCGCCAAAGACGTCAGCGAGCCCGAGCGCTTAGACATGCAAGTCATCCCGCAAGCCATGATGCTCAATGACGCAGCATCGCAAGCCAAATCACATTGAAACCCTTTGGAGGAGACCCCACCATGAGCCTGAGCCTTTATTTTTCGCCCGGTGCCTGTTCTTTTGTGCCCCATTGCCTGCTGCAAGCTGCTGGCGTGGCCTTTGAGCCCAAGATGGTCAAACTGCACAAAGGCGAACAACGTGAGCCGGCTTACCAAGCCATCAACCCACGCGGCCAAGTGCCCGTCTTGGTCGACGGCGACGCCGTGATCACGCAAATTGCGGCCATCAGCGTGTACTTGGACGAAAAATTCCCGCAACTGGGCTTTTTGCCCCAACACGGCGTGGCGCGTGCCAAAGCGTTGGAAACCTTGATGTGGATGAACAACACCGTGCACCCCACCTTCACCCATGTGTTCATGCCCGGCAAGTTCAGCGACGACGCCCAAGTGCAAGCCAACATCAAAGCCCACGCGCAAACCAGCTACGGCAAGCTGATGCTGGAGTTGCAAGACTTGGTGAAGTCTGCACAGCAAAGCGGCCAGGCTTGGCTCAGCGGCGAGCATTTCGGGCCGCTGGATGCCTACGCGCTGACGCTGACGCGCTGGGGCACGATGGCCGGGGTCAATCCCCAAAACATTCCTCTGCTGTGGACGTTTGTCGAACGCGTGGCGCAACACCCACCGGTTCAAGCAGTGATCGCCCGTGAGCGCCTCGAACTCAATTTGTTCAAGAGCTGAAACGCACCGTGAATCGCGCGCCCGGCATGGGTCTGCCGGGTGTGGCGTCTTCCAAGGTCACGGTTGCTGCGTGCTGGTGAGCAATCTCCAGCACGATGGGCAAGCCCAGGCCTGAGCCGTCGGCCTCTGTGCCCAAGGCGCGGTAAAAGGGTTGGAACACCAAATCACGTTCTGACTCTGGAATACCCGGCCCCGAATCTTCGACTTGCAGCAGCACGACCCGCCCGAAGCGATCGGCCAGCACCCGCACCGTGACCACGCCCGGCACCTCTGCGCTGGAAGGGGTGTAGTTGATGGCGTTGTCCACCAAGTTGCGAATCAGCTCTTTGAGCAAGGTGGCATTGCCGTTGATCACCACATCGGGGCTGCCCGGCTGAACGCCTTCGTAGCCCAAATCGATGTGTTTGTCCAAAGCACGCGGCAACGAATCTTGAATCACATCACTGGCCAGCGCCACCAAGTCACAGGGCGCGCGCGCGATGTGCGTGCTGCCGCTTTCTGCTCTGGCCAACGAAAGCAGTTGGTTGACCGAATGCGTGGCGCGCATGCTGGCGCGGCCAATCAACTGCAAGGACTGTTTGAGCTCTGCAGCGCTGGCGCTTTCACGTTGCGCCAAATCGGCTTGCATGCGCAAACCCGCCAAAGGCGTTTTGAGTTGGTGCGCCGCGTCTGCCAAAAATCTTTTTTGCGTGGCGATGGATTCTTTCAAGCGCGTCAACAAATCGTTGATGGACGCCACCAACGGCGCAACTTCCAGCGGCACGCTGCTCTCGTCCAAAGGGCTCAAGTCGTCGGGCAAGCGTTGACGAATGCGCTCTTCCAGCTGATTGAGCGGTTTGATGCCGCGCGCCAACGCCAGCCAAACCAAGAGCACCGCCAGCGGCAAGATGACAAACTGGGGCAGCATCACGCCTTTGATAATTTCTGTGGCCAGCACCGAGCGTTTTTCCAAAGTCTCGGCCACCTGCACCAACACGGGTTTAGAGCCCGCAATGTCCACGCTCACCCAGGTGTAGGCCACGCGCACATCGTTGCCGCGAATTTCGTCATCGCGCAAACGCACTTCGCCCGGCACGACTTTGACGTCAAACGCAGGCTTCGGAAAATCATGCTCGCCGCTGATGAACTCGCCCCGCGCGCCCAGCACTTGGTAGTAGATCAAATCGGCATCGTCGGCGCGCAAAATTTCACGCGCGGGCTGGGGCAAGTTGAAGTAAACGCGCTGGGTGTCGCTCTTGACCAATTGCGCCAAGGCTTGCACGTTGTATTCCAAACCGCGGTCAAAAGGTCGCCCTGCAATGTTTTGTGCGACCAACCAAGTCAAGGCCAGACTCACCGGCCACAGCAGCAGCAAGGGCGTGAGCATCCAGTCAAGGATCTCGCCAAACAGCGAGTGCTGCTCGCGTTGAAAGATTTTCAAATCGAGGCCCTGCCTTGCTTGTGCAACTTAGCCTGGAATTTTTTCCAAGCAATAGCCCAAACCCCGAACGGTCGCGATGCGGATGGGGCCTTTTTCAATCTTCTTGCGCAAGCGGTGGATGTACACCTCAATCGCGTTGTTGCTGACCTCTTCACCCCACTCGCACAAGCGCTCGACCAACTGGTCTTTGCTGACCAAGCGCCCCGCGCGTTGCAGCAGCACCTCCAGCAACCCCAACTCGCGGGCAGAAAGCTCAACCATCTTGCCGTCGATGGTGGCCACGCGCCCTGTTTGGTCGTACACCAAAGGCCCGTGCTTGATGAGCGAGGAAGTGCCGCCCATGCCGCGCCGCGTGAGCGCGCGCACACGCGCTTCCAACTCTTGCAAACTGAAAGGCTTGGCCATGTAGTCGTCAGCGCCGTAATCCAAACCTTTGACCCGCTCATCCACGCTGTCTGCGGCGGTCAAAATCAAAACTGGAATGGACGATCCGCGTGAGCGCAAGCGCTTGAGCACCTCCAGCCCGTGCATTTTGGGCAAGCCCAAATCCAAGATGAGCAAATCGAATTCGTCGGTGGTCATCATAGCCGCATCGGCCTCGGTGCCGCTGGCCACGTGATCGGCAGCAGCGCCAGATGCACGCAAAGTGCGCAGCAAGCCATCGGCCAAAACCAAATCGTCTTCAGCGATCAAGATACGCATTTTTGTCTCCAACTTCCTCGAGGTTTGGCAAATTTGTTATAGAGATTTTAGAACTGTGTAAGCGCCAGCATAGGCTTCTAACCCTAGGTGAATCACCGTGGCCACGTCTTTTCCCACTTCTTGACGAAATTCGGCCTCTGTTTGCGCCACGGCTTGCTCAAAGGCGCGCAACCAAGCCAAGCCCGTTGGGGTGAACACGATGCGCTTGGCGCGTGCGTCTTGTGGGTCGTTTTGGCGCTCCACCAAGCCCCACGCCTCGCACTGAGTCACCAAGTCGCCCATGGCTTGCTTGGTCATGCCCGCGCTGAGCGCCAGCTCGCTCAATCGCGAGCCTTGCAAACTCAAATGCCGCGTGATATGGACATGCGCCGCGCTGATTTGCTCCCGCGCCGCCAAATTGGACAACGCCAGCGGCACATCCACGTTGTGCGCCATGAGGTAGAGCACACGGTCGTCAAAACGCCGCATGGCGTGGCCGAGCAAGCGCCCCAAGTGGGTTTGCCGCCAATCGTTCGGAGGCTTTGGAGTTTCTGTCAAATTCGCCATGCTCAAATGGTAAGGCAAACTGACCAAAAAATCTATTTACTTGTTTTGACTTTGCGGTAAAGTACTGGTCAAGCATCCAGTTGTTGTTAAACACAGTGATTGGACATTTTGGGTAAGTCCTTGATTCCACGGAGATTTGTACATGAACATGAAAGCCGCCCCCGA
>CAIYFE010000084.1 GCA_903925445.1 uncultured Burkholderiales bacterium
AAAAAGTTTTCAATAATCCAATAAGATATTGAAGAAACTTTTTCTTGTAATTTGTCTTTCATTTCTAACAGCATTTGATTTTTCACCTCCAACATCAGCAATGTCAGCTTCAACGCCCCCACCTACTCTTGAATCGATTGATGAGTTACTTTTATTTCGACTGAGTTTGTTGTCCGCACAAACCAGCGCCTTGGTCGTTCGCCTGTGTGAAGGGCGGTTTGGCATCACGCGGCGTGAGTGGCGCGTGCTTGGATTGCTGCACAGCAATGACGGCATGACACCTTCTGCACTGGCCGATCATGTGCAATTGGATCGTGCCCGCACTTCACGTGCGATTGGCGCGTTGGTCAAAAAGCGGTTGATTGTGCGAGAGATCAACCCGTCCGATCGTCGGGGCGCGCATTTGACGCTTACCCCTTCGGGGCAGCAGCTCTACCGAGATTTAATGCCACATGTCAAAGACATCAATCGCCGCATCCTGAGTGTGTTGAACGAAGAGGAAATGCGCCAACTTGAGTCATGGATCAAAAAGCTGCATGAAAGTACGCAGCTGCTCAATGTGGAGTTGACGCCTGACTTTTTAAAAACCTATCGCATACATGGTGGTCGGGATGCACCGCCTCAATCGATTCTCGATTGATCAAAATTGATATCCGTAAGCTTGGATGACTGCCTTGGCCTTGTCTGCCTTGATGTAGTTCAGCAACGCCAAAGCTGCGTTGTTGGTCTTTCCGTTGTTGAGCAATACCGCATCTTGTTGAATGGGACTGTGCAGTTGTTTGGGAACCAACCAAGCAGAGCCTTGACTGATCTTGCCGTTCAAGTAGACCTGAGATAAAGCCACAAAACCCAGCTGCGCGTTTTCTGTGGCGACAAATTGATAGGTTTGCCCGATGCTTTCACCTTGAACAAGCTTGGGTTGCAGCGCTTGCAACACGCCCAGTTTTGTCATGGTTTCAACCGCTGCTTGTCCGTAGGGGGCGGATTTGGGATTGGCAATGGCCAAGCGCTGGAATTTTTCTGTCCGAAGCACGTCGCCTTGATCGTCGACCAGCCCGGTTTGTTTGCTCCAAAGCACAAGTTGACCGATGGCGTAGGTGAACCGAGAGCCTGCAACGCTCAAACCCTCTTTTTCGAGTTTGAGCGGCGTCTCGTCATCGGCGGCCAACAGAATTTCATAGGGCGCACCATTTTTGATTTGCGCATAAAAGCTGCCTGTTGAACCAAAAGACAGCAGCACTTTGTGGCCGGTTTCTTGTTCAAAAGCCAAGGCAATTTTTTGCATCGGTGCTGTGAAGTTGGCCGCCACAGCAACGCTGACTTCGCCAGCTTGGGCGTGGATCATCCAGCCACCGATGAGCCAGATCAAGGCTAGAAATCGTTTCATGTGCGCCTCTGAAGTTCAAGGAGTATCAGTGAGCCCAGTCGCCACAAACTGGACACTTGGGGTTGCGACTGAGTCCAATCTCGGTCCACTCCAAACTGCGAGCATCCAGCATTTGCAGCTTGCCCACAAAACGCGAGGGCATGCCGCTCAAAATTTTGATGGCTTCCAGCGCTTGCAAGCTGCCCATCACTCCCACCAAAGGCGCTAAAACGCCCATGGTGGCACAGCGAATTTCAGCTGGTGGCGTGTCAGGCGGAAAAATGCAGGCATAACAAGGCGATTGCGCGTTGCGCGAGTCATACACAGCCAGTTGCCCATCGAGCCCAATGGCAGCGCCTGAGATCAAAGGCACGCGGTGTTTCACACACGCAGCATTGATGGCTTGTCGGGTTTCAAAGTTGTCGCAACAGTCCAACACGACTTGGGTGTTGGGGACAATTTCATCCAAGAGGCTTGCATTCAAGCGCTGCGCGAGCGCTGAAATTGTGACTTCGGGGTTGAGCGCCTTCAAGGCTTGTTCAGCCGAGTTGACTTTGGGTTGACCAATGCGTGAGGTGGTGTGCGCAATTTGGCGCTGCAAGTTGGTCAGATCGACCACATCGTCATCGGCCAAGGTGATGTGTCCCACGCCCGAAGCCGCAAGGTACATCGCAACGGGAGAACCTAAGCCGCCAGCCCCGACAACGAGGGCATGGCTTTGTGTGAGCTGCTGCTGCCCTTCAATACCCAGTTCGTCCAGCAAGATATGGCGCGAGTAGCGCAGCAGTTGCTCGTCGTTCACGGTCTTGTGGCTCAGTTGTCTTTGGGGGCTTCGGGTGGACGTTCAGTTTGTGTTTTGCTGACCATCACAGGTTGACCTTTGAGCTTTTTGAGGGCTTGTTGGAGCTGGAAGTCTTCGTTGCTACCGAACTCGGGAATCTTGCGATCGCTGTTGGGCTTTTTGGCATCTTCTTCTAATTTTTTGATGGCCTCTTCCCGTGCTTTTTCGCGCTCTTTGGTTTTTGCCTTGTCCTCGGCGTCTTGTCCGCTGAGCAAGTGCTTGTCCAAATCGGCTTCGCGCATGCGCAAGACTGCAAATGGGCTGCCTTCTGCGGTTTCATCAACCAAGACATCGGGCACGATGCCTTTGGCCTGAATGGAGCGGCCGCTGGGCGTGTAGTAGCGAGCGGTGGTGATTTTTAAAGCCGTATCGGGACCCAGTTGACGCACGGTTTGCACCGAACCCTTGCCAAAGGTTTGGCTGCCCATGATGGCCGCGCGTTTGTGATCTTGCAAAGCACCTGAAACAATTTCGCTGGCCGAAGCAGAACCTTCATTGACCAACACAATCAGCGGCACCGTGCGGAAAATGCCGCGTGTGGCTTGATGCATTTTTGCGATGGGGTCGTTGCCGCTGCTGCGACGATAGAACTCAGGCAAAGTTTTGTAGACAAATTTGCTTTCCGCCAGTTGTCCGTTGGTAGAGACCACGGCCACGTTTTCGGGCAAAAACACGGCAGAAATGGCCACCGCAGCATCCAACAAACCGCCTGGGTCATTGCGCAAGTCAAGCACCATGCCTTTGAGTTTGGGGTCTTCTTTGTAGATGTCTTGTAGTTTTTGCACAAAGTCATCGACTGAGCGCTCTTGGAATTGGCTCAGGCGAATCCAGCCATAGCCGGGTTCAATGACTTTGCCTTTGACACTTTGGGTTTTGATTTCTTCGCGAATGATGGTGACTGGGAAAGTGCGGTTTTCGTCTTTGCGGTAGATGGTCAGCAACACCTTGGTGCCAGGTTCGCCGCGCATGCGTTTGACTGCCTCGTTGAGCGAAAGTCCTTTGACGGCGGTGTCGTCGATCTTGGTGATCAAGTCGCCAGATTTCATGCCCGCGCGAAATGCGGGTGAGCCTTCAATGGGGGAAACAACTTTAACGAGGCCGTCTTCTTGCGTGATTTCAATGCCCACGCCCACAAAGCGACCGGTGGTGCCTTCTCGGAATTCTTTGAAGGTTTTTTTGTCGTAGTACTGAGAATGCGGATCAAGGCTTGCGACCATGCCGATGATGGCGTCATTGATGAGTTTTTTCTCATCGACGGGTTCGACGTAGTCGCTTTTGACCATGCTGAAAACCGCAGCGAGTTGCTGCAACTCTTCCAGCGGCAGCGGCGACATATTGGAGCGCGCAGTGGTTTGAATTGAAACGGTCGTCAAAACGCCTGTGAGTGCGCCTAACGAAATCCATCCTGCGATCTTGAGTTTTTGGCCCATGTTGCCCTTGCAAAGTGCGGTAAATCAGAATCTTCTCAATATACAACGCAAATGAATGCTGCGTTGTAAAGAGGCATTAAGCTTTTCCTTGTGCGGCCACCGCAGCGGCTGCTTGGGCAGCGGCTTGGGCGTCACCCAGGTAGTAATGGCGGATGGGTTTGAGCTCAGCGTCGAGTTCATACACCAGCGGAATGCCATTTGGAATGTTCAATCCCACGATGTCGTCGTCAGAAATTTGGTCCAAATACTTGACCAACGCACGGATGGAGTTGCCGTGCGCGGCAACCACGATGCGTTTGCCTGCTTTGATGGCCGGTGCCATGGATTCATTCCAAAAAGGAATCACGCGCGCCACGGTGTCTTTGAGGCACTCGGTCAGCGGGACGTCTTGCGGGTTGCGGGCATAGCGCAAATCGGCGCGTTCGCAGCGAGGGTCTGTGGCTTCAAGCGCTGGTGGCGGGGTGTCATAGCTGCGGCGCCAGACCAGCACTTGCTCGTCGCCGTATTGCTTGGCCATGTCGGCTTTGTTCAGACCTTGCAGAGCGCCGTAGTGGCGTTCGTTCAGGCGCCAGCTTTTGACCACGGGCAGCCAGGTGCGATCCATTTCGTCCAACGCCAGCCACAGGGTGCGAATGGCGCGTTTTAAAACGCTGGTGTAGGCCACATCGAACTCGTAGCCTTCGGCTTTGAGCAAACGCCCCGCGTTTTGGGCTTGCGCCACGCCGGTGGGGGTGAGGTCAACATCGGTCCAGCCGGTGAAACGGTTCTCAAGATTCCAGGTGGATTCGCCGTGGCGGATCAAAACAAGCTTGTACATGGTGTGATTTAAAAAAACAGGGGCAAAGGAGGTTAACCGAGTGATTTTAGAATGGCGGGCTTTCTCATTATTTTCAACCTTCCCTGAACTGGACTTATCCGTGAACTTCATCCTCGACAACTGGTTGCTGCTGGCCATCGCACTCAGCAGCAGCGCTTTGCTTTTGTGGCCTGTGATCCAAGGCGCAACGGGCGCAGGTATGTCAGCCGCAGAGGTGGTGCAATCGATGAACCGCGACAAAGCGCTGGTGATCGATGTGTGCGAGCCCGATGAATTCGCCCAAGGCCATGTGCTCAATGCCATCAACGTGCCTTTGGCTCAATTGCAAGAGCGTTTGCCCGTTGTGACCAAAAACAAATCGCAACCTGTGGTGTTTGTGTGCGCCGCTGGCAAGCGCTCGCAAACGGCGCTGATGCAAGCTAAAAAACTGGGTTACGAGCAGGTGAATTCCTTGCAAGGCGGGCTCAAAGCTTGGAAAGAGGCTAATCTGCCAGTTTCTAAGGCCTGATTCGCAAGGAGCTCACATGCAAGCCGTCAAGATGTACACCACCGCCGTTTGTCCTTACTGCATTCGCGCCAAGCAAATTTTGCAATCCAAGGGCGTGACGCACATTGAAGAAGTGCGCATTGACACCCAACCGCAAGCGCGCGATCACATGATGAAAATCACAGGGCGCAGGACTGTCCCGCAAATCTTCATTGGCGACACCCATGTTGGCGGATGTGACGATTTGATGGCTTTGGACAGCCAAGGCGGTTTGATGGCGCTTTTAAACGCGCAAGCTTGAACTGACATAATAAGTATTCTTGATTCCTCGCCCGTTTGGAAATCAACCAAGCGGGTTTTTATTTGCAGAAAGAAAAATACACCATGGCGACCTCCTCTGAAAACAACACACCCATTCAAACCGCAGATCAAGCCAATGCACCTGTGTTTCAGATTCAGCGCATCTACCTCAAAGACATGTCGCTGGAGCAGCCCAATTCGCCAGCCATTTTGACCAGCCAAGAGCAACCCGCTTTGGACATTCAGCTGGCAGTGGGCATTGAGCAAGTGGCCGAGGGCATCACCGAAGTGACCGTCACAGCCACAGTCACCACCAAAATTCAAGACAAAGTGGTGTTTTTGGTGGAAGCCAAACAAGCCGGAATTTTTGAAATCCGCCACTTGCCCGAAGATCAAATGGGACCGGTCATGGGCATCGCTTGCCCGCAAATCGTCTACCCCTATTTGCGCGGCAACGTGGCTGATTTGATCCAACGTGCAGGCTTTCCGCCCGTGCATTTGGCAGAAATCAACTTCCAAGCCATGTACGAGCAACAAATGCAGCAAGCCGCCGCTGCGAGCACCAAACAGTAATTTGTACCTCGCATGAAAATTGCGATTCTTGGCGCTGGCGCTTGGGGCACTGCGCTGGCCATTCACGCGGGAGATCGTCACGAGGTCACCTTGTGGGCGCGCGACACCGAACAAGTCCAAGCCATGCAACAAGCGCGTGAGAATGCGCGCTACCTGCCAGGCTTGCCCTTTTCTTCGGGTGTTCAAGTGAGCGCTCAACCGCTGGACGGTGGGTTGCGAGCGCAAGATGTGGTCGTGGTGGCTTCGCCCATGCGCGCTTTGCGTGGCTTGCTGACGCAAATTGCCCCACTGGTGGCCGATCAGGTGCCAGTGGCTTGGTTGTGCAAAGGGTTTGAGGCAACACAAAATGCCCAAGCCTTCATGGCGCATGAGGTGCAAGCGCAAGTGGCTCCTGGGCTGCGCGGTGCAGCCTTGAGCGGACCGAGTTTTGCGCAAGAACTGGCCAAAGGCTTACCCACCGCGTTGGTGGCTGCCAGTGCACATGCTGAGGTGCGCGATGCTTTGGTGGCGGCGTTTCATCACCGCAGTTTGCGTGTGTATGCCAACGATGACATCGTTGGTGTTGAAGTCGGGGGCGCGGTCAAAAACGTGTTGGCCATTGCCACGGGGTTGTGCGACGGGTTGCACTTGGGGCTGAACGCGCGGGCTGCTTTGATCACTCGAGGCCTGGCAGAAATGACCCGATTGGGCGTGGCCTTGGGTGCCAAGCCCGAAACTTTCATGGGCTTATCGGGTTTGGGCGACTTGGTGCTGACCGCCACTGGTGACTTGAGTCGCAATCGACAAGTGGGCCTGGCGCTGGCGCAAGGCATGCGTTTGCAGCAAGCGGTGGACGCTTTGGGACATGTGGCCGAAGGCGTTTACAGCGCACGCACCGTGGTGCAACGCGCACAAGCCTTGGGGGTCGAAATGCCGATTGCGCAATCGGTGGTGGCCTTGCTCGATGGCCAGTTGACACCGCAGCAGGCGGTGGCTTTGTTGATGGGGCGTGACGCTACTTTTGAAGCCTAGGGCTTCAAACTTCAAGGTTGTCGATCAAACGTGTGTTGCCCAATCGCGCAGCGCCCAACACCACCAAAGGCTCTTGGCACACGCCGTGGATGGGCGACAAATCGTGTTGGCGGCGAACGGTCAAGTAATCGGGTTTCCAGCCGCGTTCAACCAAGGTTTGCATTGCATGTGCTTGGGCACTTGCCACATCCAACACGCCTTGGGCATTGCCTTGGCGCACGGTCTGAGCCAAAGCTTGAAGTGTTTGCGACAGTTGAACGGCTTCTTGTAATTCATCTGCGCTCAAGTAGCCATTGCGCGAACTCAGAGCCAAGCCCGATGGCGCACGGCGCGTTTCGCTGCCAATGATTTCGATGGGCAAAGCCATTTGCTGCACCATGCGTCGAATAACCATCAGCTGTTGGTAATCTTTTTTGCCAAACACGGCCAATTGGGGTTGCACGCA
Source organism: uncultured Burkholderiales bacterium (assembly GCA_903925445.1). Taxonomy (GTDB): domain Bacteria; phylum Pseudomonadota; class Gammaproteobacteria; order Burkholderiales; family Burkholderiaceae_C; genus Limnohabitans. The sequence goes on from CAIYFE010000084.1 coordinate 7,271, forward strand.
GTTGAACAACTTGTGCACCACGGTGCTCACGCCCACAAAAAATCCGGGGCGAAACGCGCCTTCCAAAATATCAGCCAGCTCGGCAGGTGGGTGAATTTTGAAGACTTGCGGCTCGGGGTAGAGGTCTTTTTCTGACGGTGCAAACACCACGTCGCAACCCTGCGCTTGCAGGAGTTCGCAGTCACGTTCGAATGTGCGGGGGTAGCTGTCAAAGTCTTCGTGCGGCGCAAACTGCAAGCGGTTGACAAAGATGCTGGCCACCACCGTGCCGGGTGTGGCTTGTGCGTTGGCGCGTTGGCGGGCGAGTTGGATCAAATCCAAATGACCTTGGTGCAAGTTGCCCATCGTGGGCACGAAAGCGCGAAAAGTGGCGGGTTTTAAAAGCTGACGGAGTTCGTCAATCGAGTGCGCAATGTGCATGACGATGAAGAAAAATTAAGCCCACGCGTGAACGGCGTTGTCGGGAAAACTGCCGTCCTTGACGGCTTGAACATAGGCGCTGATGGCCGCCAACACACTGTCTTGGCCTTGCATGAAGTTGCGAACAAATTTTGGGTTTTTGCCCAAATTGACGCCCAGCATGTCGTGCAAGACCAGCACTTGTCCGGCTGTGCCGTTGCCCGCGCCAATGCCAATGGTGTGGCAGTTGGGTAACAGTTGGGTGAGTTCGCTGGACAGGCCAGAGGGCACCATTTCGAGCACCAACATGCTTGCGCCAGCGTCTTGCAGCGCCAGGGCATCTTGGCGCAAGCGTTGAGCTGCGGCTTCATCGCGGCCTTGCACGCGGTAGCCGCCCAAGGCGTGAACGGTTTGGGGGGTTAAGCCCAAATGGGCACAGACGGGAATGCCGCGCTCGACCAAAAAGTGCACGGTCTCGGTGGTCCAGCCGCCGCCTTCGAGTTTGACCATGTGCGCACCCGCTTGCATCAAGGCGCTGGCGCTGCGCATGGCTTGGTCTTTGGATTCGTGGTACGTGCCAAATGGCAAATCGCCAATGACCCAAGCTGTGCCCTGCACACGTTGCAGTCCACGAACGACGCTGGCAACGTGGTAGCTCATGTCGTTCAGGCTCACGCCCACGGTGCTTTGCAAACCTTGGCACACCATGCCCAGCGAGTCGCCGACCAAAATGCATTCAACCCCCGCAGCATCGGCCACGGCCGCAAAAGTTGCGTCGTAAGCGGTCAGCATGGTGATTTTTTCGCCCCGGGCGCGCAGATCGTTCAATCGCGGCAAGCTGATGGGCTTGCGTGCGGCCACGGGCGAGGCCGGTGGCAAGGTGCCGTAAGGCGTCGCACTGGGGGTGCTGTCAGCGTTGGGGTGTGGTGTGCTCATGGTTGAGGCTCGGGTGACAAAGATCAGCTGGGGGTGTAGGCCAAGCGCACATAAATGGGCGCGAAGGCTTCGGCTTGTGTGATGTCGATCAAGGTTTCTTTGGCCAATTCAAGCAAGGCAATGAAGGTCACGACCAAGACGGGGACGCCCATTTCGGTGTCAAACAGTTTTTCAAATTCGACAAAGCGTTGGCCTTGGAGTTTGCGCAAAACAATGCTCATGTGTTCGCGCACCGACAATTCTTCACGCGAAATTTTGTGATGCTGAACCAACTTGGCACGCTTCAAAATATCGGCCCAGGCTTGCTGCAACTCCACCACGTGAACGTCGGGGAAGCGAGGTTGCAAAGATTGTTCGATGTAGACCTGCGCACGCAAGAAATCGCGTCCAAATTGCGGCACTTCGTTGAGTTTTGCGGCGGCCAGTTTCATCTGCTCGTATTCGAGCAAACGGCGCACCAACTCGGCACGGGGATCTTCGGGCTCTTCGCCCTCGGCCACTTTTTTGGGCGGCAAGAGCATGCGCGATTTGATTTCGATCAGCATCGCGGCCATGAGCAAATACTCGGCGGCCAGCTCCAGGTTGCGGGTGCGAATTTCATCGACATAGCTCAAGTACTGGCGCGTGAGCGCCGCCATGGGGATGTCGAGGATGTTGAAATTTTGTTTGCGGATCAAGTAGAGCAGCAAATCCAGCGGCCCTTGAAACGCTTCTAAAAACACCTCCAGCGCATCGGGCGGGATGTACAAATCCTGCGGCATGGCAAACAGAGGTTCGCCATACAAGCGCGCCACGGCCACGTTGTCGATCACATCTGGCAAGGCGCCAGAAATGGGCGCATCGTGGCCAGAGTCGGGGAGGTGTGCAGTCACGTCAGTCGCGCGGTTAAGCGTTATGCGTTGGTTTGGTAGACGTAGGGCTTTTGCGCCACACGGCCTGCTTGGGTGTCTTGTTGCACCGCGCGGTCCACGTGTTTGTCCCACAGCAAGGCGCGGCCATCGCGTTGGCTTTGTTCGAGTTGGGGATTCTTGGCCTTGAGCGATTCGATGAATTGCGTGGCTTCAGAGGTGTAGTGAGGGCGTTGGAAGATGGACATGGCGGACAGGACTTTCGAAGGGGAGTCAGATTTTAGCGACCCACGGCCAGCGCGATGCCTTGGGGCAAATCGGCGGCCAAATCGCTTGGGCTGATGAGTTGGAGCAAACCGCTGCGTTGGGCGATGTCAAGCGGCTGGTGCGCCAAGCCACAAATGACCAAGCGGACTTGTTTTTTCTGGCAAGAACGCGCCAAAGCCAGCAGCACATCCGACCCCGAAGAGTCCACGTAGATGAGGTTTTTCAAGTCCAGCACCAGCACACGCTCGGGCAGGTGCTCTTCAATGTCTTCGACCAATTTGACCGCACCAAAAAACAAGGCGCCGTACAAGCGATGGACTTGAACGCTGGACGCGTGCCCCGCCAATTCGGGGTATTGCGCCTGGCCAATGGCTTCGGCGCGGCTCAGGCTGGAGATGCGGTAGATGAACGTCAGACAAGCCGCCATCAAGCCGACCTCGACAGCAACCGTCAAATCCACCACCACGGTGAGCAAAAACACCGCCAGCAGCGTGATGCGATAGGGCACGCGGAATTGGCGCAAATGCACAAACTCACGCCATTCGCCCATGTTCCAAGCCACAAACATCAAAATCGCCGACAAAGCAGCCAAGGGCACATGCCCTGCCAAGGGCGCAGCCAGCGCCATGATGATGAGCAACGTCAGCGCATGCACCATGCCAGCTACGGGGCTGTTGCCACCGTTTTTGACGTTGGTCACGGTGCGCGCAATGGTGCCCGTGGCGGGCATGCCGCCAAAAAATGGCGTGATGAAGTTGGCAATGCCTTGCGCCATCAACTCTTGGTTGGCATCGTGCTTGTCGGCGTGATCGGAGTTGACCATCATTTGATCGGCCACACGTGCGCACAGCAACGACTCGATCGAACCCAGCAGCGCCAAAGTGCTGGCGGGTAACAAAAGAAATTTGGCAGTTTCCCAATCAAAACTGGGCAGCGTGAAAGCAGGCAAGCTGTTGGGGATGCAGCCAAAGCGCGAGGCAATGGTTTGCACATCAAGGCCACAAGCATCGCTCACCACGGTGGCGCCAACCAACACCACGATGGAGCCAGGAATGATGGTGAGTTGTCGCAGCCAAGCCAAGCGCGCTTGCCAACGTGGCAACAACAATTGCCAAACGACCAGCACCAGCAAAGAGCCCGATGCCAAAGCCAGGGCTTGCACATTGAGCTGTTCCATGTGATGCGTCAGCGTCAACAAAATGCTGAAGAAATCGGCCGGCATGTTGGCAATGGGCAAGCCAAAAAAGTCTTTGAGTTGCGAGACCGCAATCAACACCGCAATGCCGTTGGTAAAACCAATCACCACCGCCACAGGAATAAAGCGAATCAAGGTCCCCAAGCGCAGCAAACCCATGACAAACAAAATCACGCCAGACATGGCTGTGGCAATGATCAAGTTGGCCAAACCGTAGCGTTCCAAAATGCCGTACACGATGACGATGAACGCGCCTGCTGGCCCCCCACTTTGCACCCGGCTGCCGCCCAATGCGGAAATCAAAAAGCCCGCAATGATGGCGGTGAACAACCCCGCTTCGGGTTTGAGTCCAGACGCAATGGCAAACGCCATCGCCAGTGGCAAAGCCACCACACCCACCGTCACACCTGCGCCCACATCTTGGATGAAGCGTTCTTTGTTGTAGCCGTGAACGGCTTCTAAGAGCTTGGGGCGAAAGGCGAGCAGTGGGTTCATGGTCAGTGGATCCGCATGCCGGGTTTTGCACCCGGCCAAGGTTGAAGAACGTAAATGCCGGGCTCGGCTTTTTCGTCGGCATGGCTGGCGGCCAGCACCATGCCTTCGGAGAGGCCAAATTTCATTTTGCGCGGCGCGAGGTTGGCAACCATCACGGTCAACTTGCCTTCGAGATCGGAGGGTTTGTACATGCTGGCAATGCCGCTGAAAACGTTGCGGGTTTGGCCTTCGCCCACATCCAGCGTGAGTCGCAAGAGTTTGGTGGAGCCTTCGACGGCTTCGCATTTGACGATTTGGGCAATGCGCAAGTCGATCTTGGCAAAGTCGTCGATGCTGATCGTGGGAGCGATGTCTTCACCGCCGGGCGTGATTTTTTCGACCACGGGCTCGGGCGCTTCAAACAGGGCTTCGAGCATTTTGGGATCGACGCGTTGCATGAGGTGCTTGTATTCGCCAATGGTGTGACCCGCACCCAACGCGTGCGCTGCGTTGGCAAACGTCATGGGAGCGATGTTCAAAAACATTTCGACTTGATTGGCCAAGGCGGGCAACACCGGTTTGAGCATGCAACTGAGCAAGCGAAAAGCCTCGATGCAGGTGGTGCACACATCTTGCAGACGTGCGTCTTGTCCTTCTTGTTTGGCCAGTTCCCAAGGTTTGTTGGCGTCAACGTATTCGTTCACGCGGTCGGCCAAGGCCATGATGTCGCGTTGCGCTTTGGCGTAATCGCGTTCGTCGTAGAGTTTTGCAATGGGAAGAAGGCCGTCGCGCAGCTGAGTCAGCAAGGCTTGCCCGTCGCTGGACACGTCGCCCAGTTGACCCGCAAAGCGTTTGGCAATGAAGCCCGCTGCCCGCGATGCAATGTTCACAAACTTGCCCACCAAGTCGGCGTTGACGCGGGCCATGAAGTCTTCGGCATTGAAGTCAATGTCTTCGTTGCGGCCATTGAGTTTGGCGGCCAAGTAATAGCGCAGCCATTCGGGGTTCATGCCCAGGCTCAGGTACTTGAG
>CAIYFE010000085.1 GCA_903925445.1 uncultured Burkholderiales bacterium
AGTGCAGCCATCGAGCTTCTGTTAGCTTGGTGTTTCATTGTCTCGATGACCAATCGTATCACGACCCATCAGGAGCGGCAGTTTATGAAGATCATTGTCCCAGTGAAGCGGGTCGTTGATTACAATGTCAAAATACGTGTCAAAAGCGACGGCACTGGCATTGATCTAGCTAACGTCAAAATGTCGATGAATCCCTTCGATGAAATCGCGGTGGAAGAAGCGCTGCGGCTGCGTGAAGCTGGCAAAGCCACCGAAGTGATTGTGGTCTCGATTGGTCCTGCACAAGCCGCCGACACCATTCGCGCCGGTCTTGCCATGGGTGCTGACCGTGGTGTGTTGGTAAAAACAGATGCGAGCCTAGAGCCTCTCGCTGTTGCCAAAATTTTGCAAAAGTTGTGTCAGTCTGAAGAGGCTGGTCTTGTCATCATGGGCAAGCAAGCCATTGATGATGATTGCAACCAAACCGGACAAATGCTGTCTGCCCTCTTGAATTGGCCACAGGGCACGTTTGCATCCAAGGTTGAAGTGTTGGACGCACAGGTGCGCGTCACCCGCGAAGTGGATGGTGGCTTGCAAACCTTGATGCTCAATTTGCCCGCAGTCATTACAACCGATCTGCGCTTGAACGAACCGCGCTATGCATCTTTGCCCAATATTATGAAGGCCAAGAAAAAGCCGCTGGACGAAAAAACACCCGACGATTTTTCCGTTGATGTTACGCCGCGTTTGAACGTGCTGAAGACAACCGAACCGCCAGTGCGTAAGGCTGGGATCAAAGTTGCCTCAGTGGAAGAATTGGTTGCGCGCCTCAAGACTGATGCTGGAGTTCTGCAATGACAAGTCTTCTCATCGCTGACGTCACAGGACATACGCTGGGCGAAGCTACAGCAAAAGCTTTGACTGCTGCTCTCGCTTTACAAGATGACGTGCATGTTCTGATTGCAGGCCATGGCTGCGCGCCAGCCGCGCAAGACGCTGCCGCTTTGTCAGGTGTTGCAAAAGTTCTACTGGCTGATGATGCAAGCCTTGCGCACCAATTGGCTGAACCCTTGGCGGCCCTCATTGTGTCGCTGGCACCCAACTATAACGCGATCATTGCAACGGCCTCCTCGACCGCCAAGAATGTGATGCCACGTGTGGCGGCTCTTCTTGATGTGATGCAAATTTCTGAAATCATTCAGGTTGTAGCGCCCGATACATTCGCGCGCCCCATCTATGCCGGCAATGCGATTCAAACTGTGCAATCGCTTGACGCCAAGCGCGTCATCACTGTGCGCACCTCGGCCTTTGCGGCCACGCCAAAGAGCGATAGCGCTGCGGCGATCGAGAGCGTTGCTGTGGGCGCCCACACCAACACATCTTTGTTTGAAGCCGATCATTTGGCAAAAAGTGATCGCCCCGAATTGGCGGCAGCCAAAATTATCATCTCGGGCGGTCGCGCTTTGCAAAGTGCCGAGAATTTTCACACCTTTATCGAGCCGGTCGCGGATCGTTTGGGTGCTGCCATCGGTGCGTCACGCGCCGCCGTTGATGCGGGCTATGCGCCCAATGATTGGCAAGTGGGCCAGACGGGAAAAGTTGTGGCCCCCGATCTTTATATTGCGGTGGGAATTTCAGGCGCCATTCAGCATCTGGCTGGCATGAAGGACTCGAAAGTTATTGTCGCCATCAACAAAGATGCGGATGCGCCGATCTTTCAAGTGGCTGATTTTGGACTGGTCGCAGATCTTTTCGA
>CAIYFE010000086.1 GCA_903925445.1 uncultured Burkholderiales bacterium
GACAAAATCAAGCCACGTATCACCGCGCGGATGCCGTAGCGAAAACCCGCATCTTGAATGTCGATGCGGCCTTGCAATGGCTGCGGCAATTTTTGCGGCTGCTTGGTTTCGGGCACGCTGGAGACGTGGTCGAGGATTTCAAAAATCCGTTTGGCGCCTGCCGCCGCTTTTTGGGTGTGCGACACAATGCGGCTCATCGAATCCAAGCGGGTGTAAAAACGCCCGATGTAAGCCAAAAAGGCGGTCAACACCCCAACGGTGATTTGATGCTGCGACACCAGCCAAATGCCAAATCCCCACACCACCAACAAACCCACTTCGGTCATCAAAGTCACGGTCGGTGAGAACAAAGACCAAATGAAGTTGATGCGGTCGTTGACCGCCAAGTTGTGTTTGTTGGCATCTTTGAAGCGCGTGGCTTCACGCCGCTCTTGGGCAAAGGCCTTGACCACCCGAATACCGGGAATGGTGTCGGCCAGCACATTGGTCAACTCCGACCACACGCGGTCGATTTTTTCAAAACCCGTGCGCAATTTGTCACGCACCACATGAATCAACCAAACGATGAATGGCAACGGCAGCAAAGTGGCCAAGGCCAGGTGCGTGTCAATGCTGATCAAGATGGCTGCGGTCATTGCAATCATCAACACATCGGTGGCGAAGTCCAGCAAATGCAAAGACAAGAACACGCAGATGCGGTCGGTTTCGGCGCCAATGCGGTTCATCAAGTCACCTGTGCGACGCCCGCCAAAGTACTCCAGCGACAAACGCATCAGGTGCTCATAGGCCGTGGTTCGCAAATCCGCACCAATGCGCTCCGACACCAAAGCCAAAATGTAAGTCTTGGCCCAACCCAAGCCCCAAGCCAACAAGGCTGCGCCGAGCAATCCGCCCAAATACAGGCTGACTTGCATGCGGTCGATGGGTTGGCCGTTTTGAAACGGAATCAACACCTCGTCCATCAAAGGCATGGTCATGTAGGGCGGCACCAAGGTGGCCGCCGTGGAGGCCAGGGTCAACAAAAATCCAGCCAACAAACGCCACTGATAAGGTTTGGCAAAACGCCACAACCTGAACAAACCCCAGGTCGAAAGCGGCGCGTGTTGTTCGCGGTTGCAAACCGGGCATTCGTCGCCTGGGTTTTCAAGCGGCAACTTGCATTGGGGGCAACGGCGATCCAAACGCGATTGAAAACTCGACCCCAAACTCAAACGCTCGATTTGCTCGGCAAAAGCTTCTTGCAAGCGCATGGCCAAGACGTTGTGCGCCAGGGTAAAGCGCCAACTCGCATGGCGTTGATGGGCATCAACTAAGCTCAAAGTACCCACGCCCGCGTGGTCGCTCAGGCGCATTTGCTGCCCGAGCGCCAACGGCCAATCTTGCCAATTTGCGTCTGATTTGCTGCTTTTTTCAGCAAAAACGACCCGCTGGTCTGTCACAATTAGCAGCCCGTTTGCGAATCGCAATTGGGCGTCCAAGTCAACCTCCAGCCAGGCCAACACGTTTTCTTGAGCTGAGAGATGCGCAAACGCCAAAGCTCTCCATGGTTCAGGCAAGGAAACTTGGGCGATAGCCGGTACCGAGGAATTCATTCTTGAAATGTTTGCGTGCCAAGTCGATGGGCAATCATCGACTCACGTTAGAAAATGAAAGACAGGAGTCAGGACTTTGTTAAATCTGAGCACGTTCGCTGCCGATTGTATCGCCGCACCCGTGATCATTCCAAAGTCAACTGGTACTCCCCATTTGCACTGATTTATGGCCTTCAAAGATATCCAAATTCTGCGTGTCAACTATTTGCGAGGGCCCAACATCTGGACCTATCGCCCCATCATCGAGGCTTTGATCGATTTGGGCGAAATGGAGGACTACCCTTCCAACAAAATTGACGGCTTCAATGACCGCCTCAACGCCTGGTTGCCCGGCTTGGTCGAGCACCACTGCGGCGTGGGTCATCGCGGCGGTTTTCTGACCCGCTTGATTGGCGGCACTTGGATGGGACACATCATCGAGCACACCTCGATCGAGTTGCAATTGCTGGCGGGTGCGCGCGCCGAATTCGGCAAAGCCCGCGAAATCAGCAAACGCGGTGTCTACAAAGTCGTCTTTCGCACCGAACACGAAGAGCTGGGCCGTGCCAGTTTTGCAGCCGCACACCGCTTGGTGATGTGCGCGGCCAACAACTTGCCCTTTGACTTGGCGGCCACCATTGAAGAACTCAAAGACATCGTCGATCGCCGCTGTTTGGGCCCCAGCACCGCCACCATCGTGGACGCTGCGGTTGAACGCAAAACACCTTTCATCCGTTTGACCGAAGGCAACTTGGTGCAATTGGGCTATGGCGCCAAGCAACGACGCATCTGGACGGCTGAAACCGATCGCACCAGCGCCATCGCCGAGAGCATTTCCAGCGACAAAGACCTGACCAAAAAACTGTTGACCCAATGCGGCATTCCCGTGCCCGAAGGTCAAATCGTCACCTCTTCTGACGCGGCTTGGGAAGCCTCCCAAGACATCGGCTTGCCCGTGGCCATCAAACCTGTCGATGGCAACCGTGGGCGCGGCGTGTCGCTGAATGTGACCAACGAAGCAGGCGTGCGCGCTGCTTGGCAAGCGGCCAACAGCGTTGGCGCGGCCTGGAGCAGCTCCAGCCAAGTCGAGGTGTTGATCGAACGCTTTGTGCGCGGCGACGAACACCGTGTCTTGGTGGTAGGCAACCGCGTGGTAGCCGCCACCCGTGGTGAAACCGCTCACATCGTGGGCGATGGTGTATCCACCGTTGCGCAATTGGTCGATGCCCAACTCAACACCGATCCACGTCGAGGCGACTCCGAAACATTCCCCTTGGACATCATTCGGTTGGATACACCGCGTGGCGAAATGTGTCTGCTCGAAATCCAGCGCCAAGGCCTGGAACCAGACAGCGTGGTCGAAGCTGGCCGCGAGGTGGTGGTGCAGCGCAACGGCAACCTCAACATTGACGTGACCGAGCGCGTTCACCCCGAAGTGGCCGCTGCCGCCACCTTGGCCGCTCGCGTGGTGGGGTTAGACATTGCAGGCATTGACATCGTGACCGAAGACATTTCACGGCCTTTGAGCGAAACCAAAGGCGCTGTCATTGAAGTCAACGCCGGCCCAGGCTTGCTCATGCACGTCAAACCCGCGGTAGGACAACCCCGCCCGGTGGGCAAAGCCGTGGTCGATCATTTGTTTGGCCCCAACGAATCTGGCCGCATTCCGGTGGTGGGCATCGTGGGCACGCAACAGACCACGCAACTGTCTCAATTGGTCGCTTGGTTGCTGCATTTGTCGGGCAAACGCACCGGCTTGGCCTGCAAAGACGGGCTCTACATGGACCAGCACCATTTGGGCAAAAAAGACGCCCGCGATTTCGACAACTCGGAACGCCTGCTCATCAACCGTTCATTGGATGCCGCTGTGTTTGAGACCACGCCCCATCACATCTTGAACGAAGGCCTGGCTTACGACCGCTGCTTGCTTGGCGTGGTCACCAACATGCCCGACACCGATGCTGCGCTGATCGACGCGCACGACATCCAAACGCCCGAGCAAATGCGCACCGTCATTCGCACCCAAATTGACTTGGTGTTGCCCGAAGGCGCCTCGGTGCTCAACGCCGAAGACCAAGCCGTGGTGAGCTTGGCCGAACTCAGCGATGGCGAAGTGGTGTATTACGCCCAAACCAAAGCCACCCCCGCCGTTACTGCCCATTTGCAACAAGGTGGCCGTGCGGTGTATTGCCAAAACGGCCATGTGGTGTTGGCGCGAGGCAACCAAGAAACCGAGTTGTTTCACCTCGAACTGGCCTTGATCGCACGTTTGCTCAAAGACGGCATTGAAGTTCCCACATTGCTGGCCGCAGTTGCTACGGCTTGGGCGCTGGACATTGCGCCTTTGCTGATTCGCGCTGGCCTCAAAAATTTCGGTCAACAACAACAAGTTGCCAAAGACACTGCAAGGATGAATGGCTGATGGAAGTTTCTCGCATCCGGGCGCTACGCGGCCCCAACCTCTGGACTCGTCACACGGCCATTGAAGCCATGGTGCGTTGCGAGGGCTCTGAACTCAATTTGAGTCTGTACCCCGAATTTGAGGTTCGTCTGCGCCATTTATTTCCGGGCATGGGCGGCTTGCAGCCCTTGCGCCAACAAACACACCTGACCATGGCGCATGCGCTGGAAACAGCCACGCTGCATTTGCAAATTCAAGCCGGCTGCCCAGTGACCTTCAGCCGCAGCACAGCCACACCGGACGAAGGTTTGTTTCAAGTGGTGGTCGAGTACACCGAAGAAGAAGTGGGTTGCTTGGCGCTCAAATTGGCGCAACAACTGTGCGCAGCTGCGCTGCAAAACCAAAGCTTCGATTTGGATGCAGCCATTCACGAGCTGCGCAACTTGGACGAAGACATTCGCTTGGGTCCATCCACCGGCTCCATCGTCAACGCAGCGGTGACGCGTGGCATTCCCTACCGTCGCTTGACAGCAGGCAGTTTGGTGCAACTGGGCTGGGGCAGCAAACAGCGACGCATTCAGGCCGCCGAAATTGACTCCACCAGCGCCATTGCCGAATCCATTGCGCAAGACAAAGAGTTGACCAAAAAACTCCTGCATGCCGCAGGCGTGCCCGTGCCTTTGGGGCGCCCCGTGCGCGATGCCCAAGACGCTTGGGTGGCCGCGCAAGAAGTGGGTTTGCCCGTGGTGGTCAAACCCCGTGACGGCAACCAAGGCAAGGGCGTGACGGTCAACATCACCACCGAAGAAGGCGTCATCAAAGCGTTTGAAACCGCCGCCAGCTTTCGTGAAGAAATCATGGTCGAGCGCTTTTTGCCAGGCAGCGATTACCGCTTGCTCGTGGTGGGCAACAAGCTGGTGGCCGCCGCGCGGCGTGAACCGCCCTTGGTGGTGGGCAACGGCAAAAACACAGTGCGCGAGTTGGTCGAGCAAGTCAACGCCGACCCACGTCGCGGCGAAGGTCACGCCACCTCATTGACCAAAATTCGTTTTGACGACATCGCCTTGGAACGCTTGAAAGAGCAAGGCTTGCATGCCGAGTCTGTCCCGCCCAAAGGCATGCGCGTGATCTTGCGCAACAACGCCAACTTGTCCACTGGCGGTACAGCCACCGACGTCACCGATGACGTGCACCCCGAAGTTGCAGCCCGCGCTGTGGCGGCGGCGCAAATGGTTGGGCTTGATATTTGCGGCGTCGACGTGGTGTGTGAATCGGTCTTGCGCCCCATGGAAGAACAAAGCGGCGGCGTGGTGGAAGTCAATGCCGCGCCGGGCTTGCGCATGCACTTGAACCCCTCATTCGGCAAAGGCCGCGATGTGGGCGAAGCCGTCATCTCCACCATGTTCCCCGATGGCGACGATGGTCGAATTCCAGTCATCGCGGTGACCGGCACCAACGGCAAAACCACCACCGTTCGTTTGACCTCGCACTTGCTGCGCGCTCATGGTTTGCGTGTTGGCATGACCAACACCGATGGTGTCTATGTCAATGGCCGCCAAATGGACAGCGGCGATTGCAGCGGCCCTCGCAGCGCACGCAATGTGTTGATGCACCCCGATGTGGATGCCGCCGTGCTCGAAACCGCACGCGGCGGCATGTTGCGCGAAGGCTTGGCCTTTGACCGCTGCCAAGTGGCCGTGGTGACCAACATCGGCATGGGCGACCACTTGGGCTTGAATTACATCTCCACCGTAGAAGACTTGGCGGTGTTAAAGCGCGTCATCGTTCAAAACGTGGCAGAGTCTGGCACGGCAGTGCTCAATGCGACCGACCCCATCGTGGTTGCCATGGCCTCCAACTGCCCCGGACAAGTGACTTTCTTTGGTTTGGATGGTCACCACCCCGTCATTGCCACCCACCGTGCGCAAGGCAAACGCGTGGTGTATGTGGAAGACGATCAAATCGTGGCGCAACATGGCAACCATTTGGTGCGCATTGCGCTTTCAGAAATTCCATTGACTCGCAACGGCGCGATTGGTTTTCAAATCGAAAACGCCATGGCGTCCATCGCCGCAGCTTGGGCGGTTGGCGTGCCTTGGGACACGATTTGCAAGGGTTTGGCTACTTTTGTCAGCGACAGCCATGCCGTGCCGGGTCGCTTCAACTTCTTTGATTACCAAGGTGCCACCGTCATCGCCGATTACGGTCACAACCCCGATGCCATCAAAGCGCTGGTGCAGGCGGTGACCAACTTGCCGGCCAAAAAACGCAGCGTGGTCATCAGCGGCGCAGGTGACCGCCGCGACGAAGACATTCGCGAGCAAACCCGCATCATTGGGGACGCGTTTGACGACGTGGTGCTCTACCAAGACGCTTGCCAACGCGGTCGCGTGGACGGCGAAGTGTTGGCTTTGCTGCGTCAAGGCCTGGAAGGCGCACAACGCACACGCCAAATCGATGAGATTTACGGCGAATTTTTAGCCATCGACCACGCCATGGATCGCCTCGAAAAAGGCGACTTGTGTTTGATCTTGATCGACCAAGTCGAAGAAGCTTTGGCGCACATCACGCACAAAGTGAAAAGCAAGGCGTAACGCCTAGCCAAGCCTAAAGCGGGGGCGCACAAATGCATCTGCGCCACCCAGCAACCTCAAAAACCAGCAAAAAACAAAGTTTGATAAAACACTGAAGTGTCCACACTCTGGACACTCAGGGTTTTTATCAAACTTTGAATTAGGTTCATCTTGGGTTTGAAATGCTGGCGGGGGTTGCATATTGTGGCGAGATTCATCAGACAGAAAGCTGTGCAAGGGGCTGAGGGTCTGTTGCAAATCAGGAAGATTGAGGTCGATGCGTTTTTGGCAGTAATCGTCAGCCGGACTGGGAAAGCCCACAGGCACCTTCTAGCCGCAC
>CAIYFE010000087.1 GCA_903925445.1 uncultured Burkholderiales bacterium
CACAGGTGCTGCAACATTTGTCGATTTATTTGTTTGTACTTCTGAAACCATCTCACACCATCCTTTCTCGCGATCTATGAAACCGCGAATACCCCCGCCTCACCGGGCAAAAGGCTATCCGTGAAAGTGATTCGGAGTGAAAGCGGCAAACTTTAGCCGCTGATACAAGAAAAATTTTGCAGAATACTTTATTTGTATTTTTAATTTTTATTGGTATACATCGACATCATGCCGTCAAAACTGGATTTAAGGCTTGTTTTTTGCGCGTTGATGGTGCCAACCAAGCTGTTCATCGCTGAAAACTGGGTTTGGTAGCGGGTCAACAACTGGTTCATGCGGGTTTGCAAGCTGGTCAAATCGGTTTGATAACCCGTGATCAGCTTGTTGGCCGAGTTGGTTTGAGACACCAAAGGCCCCGTGCTGCCCACCAAATTGGTCAGCGCTTTGACCGCATCGCCAGCAATACCGGCAGGCGCAGAGCTGTAAATCGACAAACCGTTTTGGTTGCCGGTGAACATTTTGACCACATCGCTGTAGTTGCTGTTGAGCGCCGTGTTGAGCTTGGTGGAATCGACCGACATCGTGCCAGACGCATCAATGCTGATGCCGATTTGCCACAAAGCGCTGATGTTTGTACCAGGTGTCGAGGAAGATCCAGAAAACAGCGAACGCAATTTGGACTGAACCATGCGCGCGGTGGAATCCCCCACCAAAGTCGCCCCGTAAGTTGCCAAGGTCGATTTGGGATCGGTCACCGCTGAGATGATGTTGTGCGCGTCGTTGTAGGCCTGCACCAAATTGTTGATGTTGGTGACGATGGTCGACGTGTCCAAGCTGAACTGCACCGTTGCGGGCGTTGACGTGGTGGTCGTCAAGTTCATCGTGGCGCCGGGAATCACATCGTTGAACGAGTTGCTGGAACGGGTGTAGTTGATGCCGTCCACCTGCACCATGGCATCTTTGGCGGTTTGGTTGCCCGTCGCGTTGGCTGGAAATGACAGTCCAGGCGTGACGGCGGGTGTCGAGCCTGAGCCGTAATCAACGGCCAAGGAGAAGTTGGAGGTATCGCTGCTGGGCCCGCTCAAGTCAATTTTGTAAGGAAATGTGGAGCCCGACACACTGGCGTCGACCGAGGCAGTAACGCCCGTGCCTGAGTTGTTGATGGCTGCCACGATGGCGTTGGGCGTGTCTTGCCCCGCAGCAATGCTCAGCGTGTGCAAAGTACCGGCCACGGTGAGGTTGAGCGTCATGGGATTGCCGCTGTTGATAGGGCTGGTGGCAGATTGAACACCGCCCATGCTGTATTTGGTGGCCAAGGTGAACGAGTTTTGAGCACCCGTTGCCCCCGTCAGCACCACTTGGTAAGGGTTGGCGCCGCTGCCCGTGTTGACCAACTGGGCGGTCACACCGGTGTTGGCGGCGTTGACGAAGTTGACAATGTCTTGAGGCGTGTCGCGTCCGGCGGGCAGCTCAATGTTGGTGGTTTTGGGGTTGGTTGTGCCCACGGTCAACGCCAACGTCATGGGGTTGCCGTTGTTCAAAGAAGCACTGGCTGAGGCGTAACCCGCACTGACCGTGCGTTGCGCCTGCGCCAATTGGTTCACGCTGACTTGATGCATGCCGGCAGAAGCCGTTGCCGAGGGTGTGATGGAAAATGCGCTGGTGTTGCTGCTGGCCACCGTCAGGGCATTGAAGCTGTTTTGGTCTTTCAGCGCGGTAAACGCCGTGTTGATGCCAGAAGCTGCATAAGAAAGCGCAGCGTAGCCTGAAATGCGCGCGTTGCTGGCCGAAATCTTGGCGTTGATTTGGTTTTGCTGCGGGACTTGTTCCGCATTGACCAAGTTTTGAGCCAAGGCGTTGACGTCCACGCCAGAACCCGCGCTCAAGGAGTTGATCAGTTGCTGAGCCGCAGCACGGTTGGCAGCCGCAGTTTGAGCCGCCGTCGACGTTGAAGCAGCGGTAGCCCCCGACGAGGCATTGGTCGATGCTGTGCTTGAGCTTGTCGATGAAATCGTCATTGCGCGCTTTCTGTGCTACCTAGTGGACTCGGTTGGAGGCTGAAAAACTTTAGGGGTTTAGCCTAAATATTTGAACAGACTCATCTGCGAGATCTTGGCAAATGAGTTTTGCGCCGCTTCCAAGGCCAGCTGATCTTGGTTCATTTTGGTCACGGCGGTTGTGTAATCCAAGTCTTGCACGTTGGAGAGCGAGGTTTTGAGGTTCAAAATCACTTGGTCCAAGACGCTGTTTTGCATGTCCACCACGCTTTGGGTGGTGCCAACTTCTGCCAAACCGTTGCTCACGCCTTGCTGCAAGGTGTTCAACTCCGAAATGCCGCGTTGAATGTTGGTGTTGTCTGAGTTGGTCACGGCGTTGGCCAAATCGGTCAGTGATTGGAAAAAACTCACCCCTGTCGTGTTGCCACTGGCGTCGGTGCGCGCCACATTGGTGAAGGCGTCGGTGCCCGGCATGTTCATGGCCAACTGGCGGTTATCGCCCACGTTGACGGTCATGCGCGACTCATCGCCTTGGTACACCACGTTACCGCTGGCGTCGGGGCCAAAGGCGGGTTTGCTGACTTGGCTGCCGGCAAACAAGTAGCTGCCGTTGCTGTCTTGGCTGTTGGCCAGGCTGACAACTTGGTCTTTCAAGGCCGAGATTTCAGCCCCGATGTTTTTACGGTCCAAGCTGCTCACGGTGCTGTTGGCGGCTTGAACGGCCAGTTCGCTGATGCGAGCCATGACGTCGCTGACGCTTTTCAAAGCGGTTTCTTGCCCGGTCAAACGGGTGTTGATGGTGGTCAAGGTGCTTTGGTAAGTGTTTTGAATCGACAGCTGCGTTTGAATGCGCGTGATCAAAGCGGCCTTGTTGGGCGCGTCACTGGGCTGCACCACTTGCTTGCCACTGGAGAGTTTGGTTTGATCTTGGGTGAGCGCGTTTTGAACGTCAGACATTTGCTGACTAGCGCGATCAAAGTAAAGAGAAGTCGAGATTTGCATGACAGTGACTTTCTATTATCTGATTTGAACAATTGAATCGAACAACTGTCCAGACACTTGCAACGCTTTGGCCGCTGCTTGGTAGGCTTGCTGAAAGCGGATCAAGGACGCGGCCTCTTGGTCCAAGCTCACGCCAGAGACCGAGGCTTTGGAAGCCACCGCTTGGTCGTTCACAACCTTGAGGGCTTGTTGCGTGATGGTGGCTTGTTGCGAGGTGTTGCCCACGCTGTTGATTTGATCAACGTAGTTGTCGCGAATGCTTTTTCCGGCAGCGACTGGGTTTTTACCCAAGCTCACCATGTCGAGCATGTTGACGTTGTTGCCCGTGCCATCAAAGTTGCCATTGATGGTGTAGCTGTCGCCAATCGTGGGCGTGGCAGAGAGCTTGAACTTCAAGCCTTGGTAATCAATTTCTGGTTGCGACACCGTGGGGTCGTAGGTGCGATCTGCCAACACCGTGCCCGTTTTGCTGTCAATGATGTTGTAGCGCCCTGCTGCCGTGAATTTGACTTGCAAAGACTGGGCGCGCAGGCTGTCGCGCTGGTTGGTGGGGTCACCGCTGAATGAGGTTGAAATTTGTGCCGATCCTTTGCCGGTCACAAACACCATCAAATCGTCGGTGGAGCCGCCTTCGACGTAAGCCGCCGTGCGCAAGCCCAAAGCGCTCAACATGGAAGGATCGCCCGTTTGTGTGTTGGGTGGCGTTCCGTAAGTGCCAAACGACATTTTGATGTCGGTGGCGTAACTTGGATCGGCAGCCAACTTGAGTTGCAAGCGTTGGCTGGGGTCGTAGTCTTGCGGCATCAAACCCAACTCGTTGGCTTTGAAGTTGCCTTTGGCATCTTTGCCGGGACCCACGGAAATGCTGGCCTGCGCGGTCGGATCGGTGGTGGTGAGCTTCAAGTCACCGTTTTGATCCAAGCTGGCAATCACGCCCGTGCGGCTTTGCAGTGAGGCAAAACGCGCCAACAAATCTTTCATGTTCGACATGGAAGACTGCGACGGTTGCAACACGCCATTGGCTTGCACAAACACTTTGCTGGCAATGTTGCCATCGGTCATGTTGGGATCCAAAGCCGTCACGGTCAATTGAGGCGCGCCACTGGCCGAAGAAACAGAAGCCACAAACGCGTCCGCAAAGCGAGGCTGCACGGTGCCCATATTGCCTTGCGCCATATTGCCGGCGTTGCTCAATGTCAAACCCATGCCCGTGATGTCGCGCTTGGGCGTGGATCCGTCGCTGACGGTCAAAGTGGCCGAGCCATCGGCTGCCACGCCTGCTGTGACGGTCAAGTTGGTGGAGTTGTCTTTGTCCACAGCACGCAACTTGGCTTGAATTTCGGTCGCCAAGGCAGACATCGAGTTGTCTTGCGGCGTCAAGTTGTTCAAGGTAAAAGTTTGACCGCCCACATTGATCGTGAAACTTTGGATGGCATTGGCCACCGCAGGGTTACCAAGGCTGATGCCGCTGATGGTTTGACTGGATTTGTCATTCAACGCATCTTGCAACGTCGCAGGATCGTAGTTGTTGACCGCACCAAACTCGGTGCTGAAGGGCGTGCCCGCCGCGGGCAAGTTGTACACCGCTTGGCCAAAATTCACACCATTGATTTGCAATGGGTTGTTGAAGTTCACGCTGGTCGCAGACACCGTCATGTCGGGGACGACTTTGACCATGCTGACTTGCGCTGGGTAGCTGCCCGCGCCAATGTTGAGCGCGTTGGTACTTGGCGTTGGATCCACATGGATCGTGCCGCCTTGTGTGTCTGTGATCACCAATTCACCCAAGCTGGTGGTGCTGGCTTTCAAGCCAGCGGGCGAGTGGTTGATGGCTGCCACCAAATCTGTGTAATTGTTGTAGCCCGTGATGGTTTGACCGTTGAGCTTCAAGGGCTTGGTCAAATCCAATTGCGACAAAGGCACCGTGATGCTGGAGCTGACCACCGCATGCACGCCCGTTTGCGATTGCAAACTTTGTGTCAAAGTCAGTTTTCCAGCGGTTTGGCCCGGCACAGAGGCAGGCGAAGCCAGCGCAAATCCGCTCAAGTTGCGTCCCAGCGCGTCGGTGATTTGCAAGTTGTTTTGGCTGTAGGACACGCTGATGTTGCTGCTGCCATCTTGTGCGCGCAAATCCGTCTGCAACTCTGCGGCCAGGCTGGGCAAATCGGTGGAGGTCAAATTGGAGAAGCTGAAGGGCGTTCCCGCGATCGAACCAGAAAATTGGGTGAACGGCTGCAAGTTGCGTGCATCAAAAGTCACGCCAGCAAAATTGGCTTGGGATGTGCCATTGATCCATTGCACCATTTGCGTTGCATCGGTGTTGACCGTGACGTTGGCCGCGTTCGCGCCCAGCAAGCTGGGGTCGTTGCTGCCGGGCGGATTGGCCGGATCGTTGATGCTTGACAAGCCCGAAGACACCGCAGGATCGGTCGAAGTTGTGGTGAACGTGGCCGCCGTGAACGAGCGTCCCAACGGATCTTGAATGACCAAATTAGCGCCCGACATCGACACATTGAGTCCCGACAAGCCCGCATCGCTCAACTTGTTTTGCAACTCCAAGGCCAAATCGGACAAGTTGTTGGAACTGAAATTGGCGATCGAATAGTTCTGCCCGTTGACCTTTGCATTGAAGCTAAAGGGTGCCGCAGCCGTGGACGGGAAACTCAATCCGCTGATGCTGACTTGGCTGATGGGCGCCAACGACACCGCGGTGATGTCGCGGTTGAGCGGGTCGGTGATTTTCAAATCTTGGCCATTGTTGGCCAACTCCACCGTCAACCCAACGGGTTGCAAACTCGCATTCAGCGACGCTTGCAAGGTGCTCATGCTTGCGGCGGCAGCAGGCGAAATGACGGCATTGACAGCGTGACCATCCACCAACGCTTGGAAATTAAAGCTGATGTTGTTGCCCGCAGGCACCAAGCCCAAACCGTTGAGGCTGATCGTGCCTTGCGCGGATGCATTGAATTGAGGCAACGCCACGCCATTGAGCGTCAGCGCTCCGGCTGGAATGTTTTGTTGCCCTGTCAAACGGCTGGTCAGCATCTGAGCTGGCACGGGCGTTGTGCCTACCGAGACACCATTTTCGTCAAAGATGGGGCGGTTTTGCACCCCAGCTTTGGCGCCATAAAACATGTCAATGCCGCGATACGATTTGGCGCCTGTTTGGTTCAGGTATTGACTGCTGTAAGTTGCATTGGACGCAAAGCCATTGGCTGTGGTCATCATTTGCAGTTGCTGGGTTTGCGTCAGCGCTTGCCCCAACACCTGACGTCCATCTTTGGTGAGGACTTGCAGTTGCTGTCCTGGCACCGAAGAATCCAAATAAAACACCGCACCCACACCTGCAGACAAAGTGCTCACGGGCGTGTAGTCCGTGGCGCCACTGACATTGAAAGTCACTGCCGCGCTTGGGTTGGGGTTGTTCACCAAGTTGGTGTTGCTCAACGGTGTTTTAGGCGTGGTGCCGCTGTAACTCACCGAAGCAGAAGCTGTGCCTAAGTTGGTTTTGCCTTGCGTCACACCGAACTGAGAGGCCGTTGCGACCCGTTTGGCATCGGTCAAAGCAACCGTCACTGCGGCTGCAGGCGAAGGCGCTGTGGTGTCAATGCTGAAGAGGTTTTGTCCAATTTCGCCATAGGCATCAATGCCGTTGGTTTGAACTTTGTTGGCCTCTGTCACGAAAGTTTGTGCCAACTGATCCAAGTTGGCTTGGGTCGGCTGGATGACTTGGCTGAAGACATTTTGAAAACCGGCAATCTCGCCACCGCTGGCATTGGGCAAGGCTTGAGCCAAACCGTACGGATCGAGCACCAAACTGGGTGTGCCGGAATTTTGGGTGTTCACGCCAATGGGCACCGCATTGCCTTTGCCATCGACCACCACGCTTTGGCCGCTGGCTGCGCCCAAGCTGACCGTGACGATGCCGTTGGGTGAGTAGCTGGCGTTGATCTTCATCAACTTGGACAACTTGCTCAAGGTCAAATCGCGACTGTCCAGCAATTGAGGCGGCTGCCCTTCCAAGGTGGGCGACTTCATCATCGACTTGTTGATCACTGCCAACTGAGCCGTCAAGGTGTTGAACTGCGCCACATCGTCTTGCATGGCTTGGGTGGCTTGCGTGGCCACGCTGCTCATTTGTCCTGACAACTCTGCAAACCGTGAAGCCACGCCACCCGCGCTTTGCAAAAACGAATTGCGTTGCACGGTTGACGAAGGGTCAGAAGCCAAGGCGTTGGCTGCTGAGAAATAGTTATCCAATGCCGAGCTCAGCCCCATGGTCTGGTCGCCCATGATGTTGATGACTTGCTGCGAGTAATCGACCATGGGCTTTTGCGCCGAGTAATCGCTGTTGCTGTTGCGCAGGTTTTGCTCAATGAAGTTATCAAAATCGCGTTTGATGGTTTGCACCATCACACCCGTGCCAACAAACGAGGTGCCAACTTGAGTCGGCGAAGTGTCTTGCATGACCACTTCTTGATGCGAGTAACCCTCGGTGCTGACGTTGGCAATGTTGTTACTGACCGTGCTCAAAGCACGTTGGTAAGCGCCGACGGCGTTGCTGCTGATGCTCAGAATATCGCTCATAAGCCACCCTTAAATTTGAGCGCATTGAGCGACTTGATGGCTGGCTTGGACAAAGGAATGGCCTGTGTGTTGGCCTCCAGTGACAAAGACTTGGCAGGCGGATTCAAAGGCAAGGCTGGGCCTGGCGCTTGGCGTGCTTTCAAAAAATCAGAAGAGGTGACGGGACGGCCTTGCTGTTGAACCGCTTTGACCATGTAATCGGCCACACCAATCGCATTGCGTTTGGCCATTTGCACCGAGACCTCTTGGTCAAACATGCCTTGGAAGGTGTCCAACGCGCTGGATTGATGCTCTTCATCTTTGGGCGTTGCATCGCGCATGGACTTCATCATCATTTGGATGAACAAGCCCTCGAACTGCTGCGCCGATTGTTGGATCGCTTTGCTTTGGTCTTTTTGAGCCTGGCCACGCAACTCGCCCAGACCCGAAAAGTCCAGATAGGACTTGGGACTTACGGTATCGGTAGGCGTGGTCATGGCTGCACCCCGTTTAAATGATGATCAACTCAGCGCGCAAGCTGCCAGAGCTCTTGAGCGCTTCCAAGATCGCAATCAATGCCGAAGGCGTCGCGCCAACTTGGTTGACCGCATCGACAATTTGACGCAACTCCACCCCGGGCTGGAACAAGAACATGGGCTTGTTGGGCTCGGCCACTTTGATGTCTGCGTTTTGCACATTGGCCGTTTGGCCACCCGCCAACGCATTGGGTTGCGAGACTTCGTTGGTGGCTGTAATTGCCACTGAAATCGTGCCGTGCGAGACCGCTGCCGCCGTCACCCGAACCGATCGGTTGATCACCACCGTGCCCGTGCGCGAATTGATCACCACGCGCGCAGGCGGATCGCCCGGTGTGACTTCAAGCGCTTCAACAGCACTCAAAAAAGCCACGCGTTGATTCAAGTTTTGAGGTGCTCGTACCGATACCGAAGTACCGTCCAAAGCTTGTGCCACGCCATCGCCAAAATTTTTATTGATGGCTCTCACAATGGCAGTCGTGGTTGAAAAATCGTTTTCGCGAATGTTCAACACAATGCTGTCGGCCGATTCAAAAGGCGTATCCACCACACGTTCAACAATCGCGCCACTGGGAATACGGGCTGACGTAGGCACACCAATTTGCACCTTCGACCCCGCCGCATTGGCATCGATGCCTGTTGCAGTCAAGGCGCCTTGGCCAATGGCATAAATTTCACCGTCCACACCGCGCAAGGCCGTCATCACCAAACTACCGCCGCGCAAACTGGTGGCCTTGCCGATGGCCGAGACGTTGACGTCAATGCGCTGCCCTGGCTTGGCAAAGCCAGGCAGCTCCGCAGTGACCAACACAGCGGCTGAGTTTTTGATCTCAACGCGACTGGCTGTGAGTGCTTGTTCAAAGTCGGTCAAAGGGCCATCAATGCGAACGCCCATTTGCGCCAACATGGCTTTCATGCTTTGGGTCGTAAATGGCACCGAGGCATCGTCCCCTGTGCCTTGCAAACCCACCACCAAGCCGTAGCCAATCAATTGGTTGGTGCGTTGTGATGCTACGCTGGCCAAGTCTTTGACCCGGTCAGCCCGCGCCCCACCTGCACAAGCCAAACAAACCATCACCAAGATGATTTGCAAGTAATAAAAAAATCGTTTCATAGCGGCCTCACATCTCAAAATGGCCAGAATTTGTGCATCATGCTGGTTCCCCAGCCGACCTTGGCCGCATTGGCCAAGTCGCCCGTGCCGCGGTAAGCAATTTGTGCGTTGGCCAAGCGGCGTGATTGCACGGTGCTGTTGGGGCCAATGTCTTCTGGGCGAATCACGCCAGACACTTGAATGACCTCGGTGCCTTCGGACAGACCCAGTTTTTTCTCGCCTCGGATCACCAAATTGCCGTTGGCCAAAATTTCAACCACAGTCACCGCGACCGATCCGACCAAAGAAGCCTGTTGATCGGCTGTGCCCTTGCTCTTGCTGTCGGCCACGTTGTTGTTGACATCAACGCCGCTGAAGATGGAAGACATCTTGCCCAGTTGGGTATTCACACCAGTTGGCAAACTGTTTTTGGCATCGCGATTGACTTCGCTGTTTTGGCTGCGCGAGGCTTGCGTGGTTTCGTTCAAAAGCACGGTGATGATGTCGCCCACTTGGTAGTTGCGACCCCGACCAAACCAAGCATCGCTTTGGCGATTGCTGTAGATGCTGCCTGTGGCGATCTTGGGGCGATCGGAGGCCAAGGGATAAACCGGCGCAAAGTCGGGTGACAAGGCCATGGCAGCTTCGGGCTGCTCTGAAGCACAGCCTTGCAAGCCAGCCACCACAGCCACCAAAGACAAGTAACGGATTGTGTTCATCACTTATCCCCTTAGACGTTTTGATTCAAGAACTTGAGCATGTCGTCCACGGCCGAGATGGCTTTGGAGTTGATCTCATAGGCGCGTTGGGTTTCGATCATGTTGACCATTTCTTCCACCACGTTGACGTTGGAAGCTTCCAAAGAGCCTTGGTTGAGCGTGCCCGCACCATTGATGCCGGGCTGCAAAAGCTGCACCGGACCGCTGGCTTGAGAGGCTTCGTACAAGTTGTTACCGATGGGCTTTAAGCCGCTTGGGTTGATGAAGCGTGCAATTTGCAATTGACCCAAGTTTTGATTGCCCTGCCCCGCAATCAACTCCACCGACACCGCGCCGTCGGCACCGATGGTCAATCCAGAGGCGTTGTTGGGAATGATGATGTTGGGCACCAAGGGGTAACCCATGGCGGTCACGACTTGACCGGTGGCTGAGAGCTTGAAGCTGCCGTCGCGGCTGTACGCGATCGTGCCATCAGGCATTTGAATTTGAAAATACCCATCGCCCGTGATGGCCACATCCAACGGCGCCTGGCTGTTGATCATGTTGCCCTGCATGTGCAGTTTTTCAGTGGCGACCACTTTCACTCCCGTACCCAGCATCAACCCTGTGGGAGACAGTGTGTTGTTGGTGGTTTGACCGCCTGCTTGTTTGACGTTTTGATAGAGCAAGTCTTCAAACACAGCGCGGTCACGCTTGAACCCCGTCGTGTTGACGTTGGCCAAGTTGTTGGAAATGACGTCCATGCGCATTTGCTGCGCGTCAAGTCCCGTTTTCGCTACCCATAATGCTGCATCCATGACTTTGCACTCCGATTAATCCTGTCAGAGTCAAGCCACCTTCATCATTGAAGCACCCGCCTCGTCGTTTGACTTGGCTTCTTTAATGATTCGAACCTGCTGCTCAAAAGAGCGGCTTTGATCGATCAGCTTGACCATTGCTGCCATTGGATTCACGCTACTGCCCTCTAAGGCTTGTGGCGTTAAATTGACTGGCTCAGGACCAGTTGCAAAATCCGTGCCTGCCGGTTTTTCGTCAACCTGGAAAAGGCCATCGTTTCGCTTGATCAAGGGCGTTGTCGAGGCGTCGCGCAGCATCAACTGGCCTAAAACCTGTTGTTGCTGAGGACCAGTTTGGTTGGGGTCAGCGGCAAAAATTGTCCCATCCGAGCCAAATGTGATCTTGACTCCAGGGGGCACGGTCACGGGATTGCCGTCTTGTCCGCGCACCAAATAGCCTGAACCTGTTTCCAGCACGCCGTTGGTATTGACTTTGAAGTCACCGCGTCGGCTGAAGGCCAAAGTGCCGTCGCTGCCCGTGACGCCCAGCACGGTTTTATTGCTAAAGGCCACATCCAAGTCGCGCCCTGTGACCATCAGCGGACCGTTGTCCAGCATGACGCGATCGGTGGTGTAGATCAAAGGTTGTAAGCGTGAATCAAAGCCCTTGCCCACCGCTTGTTGAGGTTGCAACGTCGCCTCGTAGGTTTTCTTGAAACCCACGGTCGAGACGTTGGCGAGGTCATTGGTCAACTGTTGGCGCACCAAGCGCTCTTCGTTGATCGATGCCATCGCGTTAAAAGCTAAGCGGTCCATGACTTTTTCTCAATCTGGCGCTTTATCAAGCGCGGATTTGAATGATGGTTTGCGTCAACGAGGTGCTGGTTTCCAAGGCCTTGGAGTTGGCCTGGAAGTTTCGCTGCTCGGTGATCAAATCCACCAGCTCTTGTGTCAAGTCGACGTTGGCGTGCTCGGTCGCACCCGATTTCAAAGTACCGAAACCGGCTGAACCTGCCGAGCCAAATTTGGGCGTTCCCGACTCCGACGAAGCGTAGTAGTCGGTGTTACCCAACTGACGCAAACCGGCGGGGTTGGAGAAGTTCACCAACACCACCTTGCCCAACGATTGCGTCGAACCGTTGGAGTAGCTGGCCTGAACCAAGCCATCGTCTTTGATGCTCAAGCCCACCAAATCGCCTTCGGGCGCACCGTCTTGCGACTGCGACAAGACCGCAAACGGCGTCGCATACTGTGTGGATTTGGAGTAGTTGATGTTCAAGCTCAAAGCGCCCTTACCGTTTGGCAGGTAAACCGTGTCCAGTTTTGCGCCTTGCTTTGGAGACACCAAATTACCCGTGGTGTTGAAGGTCAGTTCGCCTTTTTCGAGGTAGATCGGTGACCACTCGGGCAAGTTGTTGTAGCCCGTTGCAGAAGTGGTTTCTTTACCGAAGTTATCGATGTAAACCGTTGCGCCGTTGGCATCTTGAGAAGGCGTTGGTTTGATCCATGTTGACGTTGCGCCAAACGCAGCGTTCAAGTTGTTCAACCCAAATTTGGTGTCGCCACTGACCTTGATGTAAGAGCTGGAGCTCGCGGTGCCGGTGGTGAACACCAAAGCGTTTTGCGTGCGGTCATATTTCACCGTCACACCACTGACCGACTGAGGCGTCATGCCGTTGACACTGGGCCCCATCAAACCGTTGATGCCGCTTTGCAAAGCTGCAGTGAAGGTGTCGATGGTGTAGTTGTCTTTGGGAGGAATGGTCACGGTTCCGGTGATACCGTCAACTGAAACCACAAACTGGTTGTTGGTCGCGTCCACCGAGAAGTTGTTGTTCACGTTCACCGCCAAAGCGTTGCCCGTTAACACCGCAGGCGTTGAAGTGATCCCGCGCACGGCCGTGATGGGCGATGTGGACTGCGCAAAACTGGCGGCATCTCCAATCATGCCCAAGCCCTTGGCGGTTTGAGTGGCCAAGCTACCCGGACGAATGTCGGTGATCGCGATGCTCGATGCGTCTCCGGTTGTGCCCGACTGGTAAACAAAGTTTTGATTCACCGAGTCATAAGTCACCGAAATGCCGTAGCGCTGGTCATTGGCAGCGCGGTAAGGCTGCGCGCTGACCGAGGGCGTCAAAGGCAAGCCCAAGGACGAATCGTTCACGCCTTGGGTCAAGGCGGATGACAAGTTCATGCCCGTGTTGGTGCTGGAAACTGTGACTTTGGACGCATCAGCGGGGGTGAACACCAACTGCTGTTTTTGGGTGTCGTAGCTGACTTTCAAAGTGCCGCTGTACAAGGTGCTGTTGTCAATTTGCGCTTGAACTGCGGCCACCAAATCTTCGCGTCGCATGTTGCCTGCGCCCGATAAGTCGATGGGCAAAGGTGCGAAGGTCGTGCCATCAGGACGATTGAGCTGCACAGAGAAGGTGGGCGAGCTCATGGCCGCGAAGTTGAACGGTTTTTCTGCGCCATACGC
>CAIYFE010000088.1 GCA_903925445.1 uncultured Burkholderiales bacterium
AAGTTGAACTTCGCGTCCAAGGCCATGATGTTGCCTTTGCTGTCGCAGTTCAAGGGGTTGATCTCGACCAACGACGCGTCGGTGTCCATGTAGCACTTGTAGAGCTTTTGGAACACGTCAGCGGCTTGGTTGGCGGAGTCGCCCGTCAAACCCACGGCGTTGGCAATCTTCAAGGCCTGTGCTTGACCCAAACCGGTCAAAGGATCGATCAGTTCGGTGACGATTTTTTCGGGCGTGCTGTGCGCCACTTCTTCGATGTCCATGCCGCCTTCGCTAGACGCAATAAAGGCGACTTTTTGGCTGGCACGGTCGGTCACGATGGACGCGTAGTATTCTTTTTTGATGTCGGCGCCGTCTTCGATGTAGAGGCGACGCACTTTTTGACCTTCGGGGCCGGTTTGGTGGGTTTTGAGCTGCATGCCCAAAATTTCGCCTGCCAAGCGTTTGACATCGTCAATGCTTTTCGCCACTTTCACGCCGCCGCCTTTGCCGCGACCACCTGCGTGAATCTGGGCTTTCACCACCCAAATTGGGCCGCCAAGCTTTTGTGCAGCTTCGACCGCCTCTTGAACTGTGAAGGCTGGAATGCCACGGGGTACGGGCACACCAAACTGACGCAAGATTTCCTTGCCTTGGTACTCGTGAATCTTCATGAGATCTCTCTTGTGAAATAAGTGAACTGGGTACGGTGCAAGACAGCCGCTTAACGCTGCGGCAGCCGTGAACTAAACCTGAGAACTGTATCATGCGAGGCTCACTCAAACTTGTAGCTGCCTTACAGCAGCCCACTGCCATGCCCAAGGTATTCATTGACGGCGAAGCCGGCACCACAGGACTGCAAATTCGCGAACGCTTGGCGCAAATGCCCCAAGTCGAGGTCGTCAGCATCGACCCCGCCAAGCGCAAAGATCCGCAGGCCAAACGTGATGTGATGTACCAAGTGGATTTGGTCGTGTTGTGTTTGCACGACGATGCCGCGCGGGAGTCGGTCGCCATGATCGACAGCTTTGGCGAGTGCCAACCCAAGATCATCGATGCTTCCACCGCGCACCGGGTCTCGCCGGGCTGGGTTTATGGCTTTGCCGAACTGGCGGGCGGTCAACGCGAAGCGGTGCAAAACGCCAAACGGGTGGCCAATCCTGGCTGCTATGCCACGGGCGCGATTGCTTTGTTGCGGCCTTTGGTGCAGGCCGGATGGATTCCCGCCGACTTCCCGCTGGCATTGCCCTCGGTGAGTGGCTACTCCGGCGGTGGGCGCAGCATGATTGAAGATTACGAGGCGGGTCGCGCGCCCTTGTTTGAGGCCTACGCCTTGGGTTTGGAGCACAAGCACTTGCCCGAAATCATGGCCAACACGGGGTTGACCCGCCGGCCAATTTTTGTGCCCTCGGTGAGCAACTTTCGCCAAGGCATGTTGGTGCAAGTGCCGCTGCATTTGGACACCTTGCCTGGTCAACCCAAAGCGGCCGATTTGCACGACGCCCTGCTCAAACACTACGCGCAAGCGCAAGACAGTAGCGTGCATGTGTTGCCGCCCACCGACAACGGCAAGTTGGACGCCACGGCTTTGAATGACACCAACGACCTTGAAATTCGGGTGTTTGCCAATGAAAAACATCGCCACGCGGTGCTCATGGCTCGCCTGGACAACCTGGGCAAAGGTGCTTCTGGCGCTGCCGTGCAGAATTTGCGGTTGATGCTGGGAGTTTGAGTCTCAGACCAACTCGTCGGCGCCAGAAACTAGGCGTCGAACCACCTCGGCCCCAAATCCGCGGGTCAACAAAAATCGAACTTGTTTGGCACGTTCAGAGGCATCTGCGGGGGCTGTGCCAAATTTTTTTCGCCACACCTCGCGGGCTCGCTCAAGCTCGGTGCTGCGCAGCTGCTCCACAGCCAAAGCAACGGCCTCTGAGGGCAGTCCTTTGGCAAGGAGCTCCTGCCGCACCCGGGATGCACCGAGCTTGGCGGCGCGACGGTTGACCACGGACTCCACCACGCGTTGCTCGTCGATGAAGCCTTTGGCTTGTAAAAAATCCAGGGCTTGTGCCAGCTCGCCGGGCGTTTCTTCATAGGCGGCGAGTTTGCGTTCTAGCTCACGGCGCGAGTGTTCTCGCAAAGACAACAACTGCAAGGCGCGCCCTTTGAGGGAGCGCTGAAAACCACCCCGGCGTTTGCTGGGGGCTGCGTCTTCAGTAGGCTTTGCGTTGTCGTCTTGCATGGTGATGGGGCGATTTACAGCTCGACTTCTTCAGAGGCTTTGGGTTCGGCCTTGGGGGCTTTGGGCTCTTTGGCGGCCTTGGGTTCTTTGGCTGCTTTGGGCTCTTTGACCTCGGGCTCGATCAGGGTGCTGGCCAGCAGTGGAATGCCCAAAGAGTCGCGCACTTTGTTTTCGATTTCGAACGACAACTCTGGGTTTTCGCGCAAGAACTCGCGGGCGTTGTCACGGCCTTGACCGATTTTTTCGCCTTGGTAGGCGTACCAAGCGCCTGATTTTTCGATGATCTTGGCCTCCACGCCCATGTCGATGATTTCTCCGGGACGGCTGATGCCTTCGCCAAACAAGATGTCGAATTCGGCCGTTTTGAAGGGCGGAGCCACTTTGTTTTTGACCACTTTGACTTTTGTTTCGTTGCCGATGGCTTCTTCGCCTTTTTTGATCGTGCCCGTGCGGCGAATGTCCAAGCGCACCGAGGCGTAGAACTTGAGCGCATTGCCGCCCGTGGTGGTTTCGGG
>CAIYFE010000089.1 GCA_903925445.1 uncultured Burkholderiales bacterium
CGCTCAAAAAATGAACGAACTCAAGACCGACGACGTCAACAAGCTGCGGGCTGCGGGCGTGATCGACCTGCCGACCATTCAGCGTTACATCAACTTCCACTTCAGCGTGACCATCGATTTGTTTGGTGCCGACCAATCGTCGAATGCAGCCACTTTTTACAGCTCGGGTCTCAAAGGTCGCTACGAAGAAGGCAAGCGCACCGACGACCATGTGCTCAAAGGCAATACCTACAAAGTGCTGGAAGTGGTCAACGGTCAATTGATCGAAAAAGAAGTGCCCATGCTCAACGCGCTCAATGAAGTGCTGCGCGACGACTACATCACCGACTCCAAAGGCGGTGTCGATCGTTGGAACCGCATCATTGAAAAAGCCGGTGTGCCGTTCAAACTCACGGTGCCGCACAAAGCCTTCCACCGCAACATTGGCTCGCTCTCCGGTGCGAAAATCAGTCCCGAAGGACGTGTGGTGTCTGACCACGAGTGGAACCAAAAAGTCGAAGAATGGTTGCCCAGCGACCAAGACCGCGCTTACGTGGGCAGCTTGATGGGACGTGTGGTCGAGCCCGGCAAATTTGCCAACTGGATTGCGCCTCCCGTCATGGGCATCAACCGTCAACCCGTGGACTTTGAATACGTCCGCTTCAACTGACGCTTAACAACGCTTATCGCCATGAACGCACCCGCCGAACTGATTCAGCAACACGTGATTGACCCGGAAATTTGCATCCGGTGCAACACCTGTGAAGCCACTTGTCCCGTGGGGGCGATCACGCATGACAGCCGCAACTACGTGGTCATCGCAGACAAGTGCAACTTGTGCATGGCCTGCGTGCCACCTTGTCCAACGGG
Source organism: uncultured Burkholderiales bacterium (assembly GCA_903925445.1). Classification (GTDB taxonomy): domain Bacteria; phylum Pseudomonadota; class Gammaproteobacteria; order Burkholderiales; family Burkholderiaceae_C; genus Limnohabitans. The sequence goes on from CAIYFE010000089.1 coordinate 850, forward strand.
CTCGATTGACAACTGGCGCACCGTGCCTAAAGCGGCTGCGTACAGCGTGCAAGATCAGCTGGCGTGGGACGAGTTGCCCGCACCCTTGAGTGAAGCAGAGTTGGCAAGCCTAGGCGCTACGCCCGTTGCTTCGTCGGATGTCCAACACAACGCTGTGCAAAGTTCGGTGGCTTCGGCAACGACTGGCGACGGCGTTGCGTTGAATGCAGCTTCGCTGGGCGCGACGATTCCGCCTTGGTCTGCGGCCCATGCCTACACCAATCTGTATGGCGTGAAAACACCGGTGCAAGCGACCGTCGTGGGCAATGTGCAAGTCAACGAAGCAGGAACCACCAACGAAACCCATCACATCGTGTTGGACTTTGGCAGCATGCCTTTTCCCGTGTTGGAAGGTCAGTCGATTGGCATCGTTCCGCCCGGCGTGGATGCGCAGGGCAAGCCGCACCATGCGCGTCAATACTCAATTGCCAGTCCGCGCAACGGCGAACGAGCGGGTTACAACAACTTGTCGTTGACCGTCAAACGGGTGGTCGAAGACCCCAACGGTCAAGCCATCAAGGGGGTGGCTTCTAACTACTTGTGTGACTTGAAAACAGGCGACACCGTGCAAGTCATTGGGCCTTTTGGTGCCAGCTTCTTGATGCCCAACCATCCCAAGTCCAACATCGTCATGATTTGCACCGGCACGGGCAGCGCCCCGATGCGCGCCATGACCGAATGGCGTCGGCGCTTGCGTCAAAGTGGCAAGTTCGAAGGCGGCAAGCTGATGCTGTTCTTTGGCGCCCGCACACAACAAGAGTTGCCTTACTTTGGCCCGCTGCAAAAGTTGCCCAAAGATTTCATCGACATCAACTTTGCGTTCTCGCGCACCAGCGGGCAACCCAAACGCTATGTGCAAGACTTGATGCGCGAACGCGGCGCCGATGTGGCCGCGTTGCTCAAAGACGCCAACACTTATTTTTATGTGTGCGGATTAAAGAGCATGGAAGAAGGCGTGGTGCTGGCTTTGCGCGACATCGCCCATGAAGCCGGCCTGTCGTGGGACCAATTGGCGCCCGTGCTCAAGCGCGAAGGGCGCTTGCATTTAGAGACGTATTGAAGCGCTTGCGTCGCGCTCGATCAGGTAATAGGCCGATTCCATGGCAACGCCATTGCCAGCTCGTGTTGCCATGTGAGAGAGCTTGGCGCCGATCTTTTCGATCGCTTTGCGCGACCGGATGTTGTTGGCTCCAATGTGAAACCATACTTTTTGCGCCCAACCCAACGCATGATCGAGCATCAAGCGCTTGACTTCACCGTTGGTCTGGCCGCCCCAGTGGCTGCGGTCTAAAAAGGTGTAGCCAATGGCCAACTCGTGTTGGGCGGGGTCGATGTCGTAATAGCGCGAGGAGCCGATTACCTTGTTCAAGGCTCGGTCAATGACGACCAAGGCGCCGCCACTTTTCAATCCAGGCCGAAAAATTTCCGCATCAAAAACCGCTTGTTGATGGCGCAAGGGGCTGGGGTGCTGCGCCCAAATCAAGGGGTCGCTGGCAGTGGCGAACAACGCATCGAAATCGTCCTCACGCAAAGGACGCAGCAGCAGGGTGTGACCGAGCAATGTCGGTTGAGAGTCAAATTCAGTCATGGGCAGATCGCGTTGATTTTTAAGGGAATTTAGCAGAGCGCTACCATGCCAGCATGACTTCAAGCCCCATTTCCCCAAACCGCAACCTCAACACATGGTGGCAGCAAGGCTGGCGCACCTTGTGGCGCGATGCGCGTGCGGGCGAGCTGCGTTTGTTGGTGATCGCTGTGGTGTTGGGCGTTGCCGCGTTGAGCTCGGTCAGTTTTTTGGCGGATCGTTTGAACGCTGGGTTGCAACGCGATGCAGGCCAACTTTTGGGAGGCGATTTGGTGGTGGTCAGCGATGCACCGACGCCAGAACACCTCAAACGTGAAGCCGCACGCCAGGGTTTGCGTGGCGTGACCAGCTTGAGCTTTCCCACGATGGCGCGGGGCGACGAAGCCAAGGGCGGCGAGAGCCGCTTGGTGGCGCTCAAAGCGGTGGAGTCGGGCTACCCGTTGCGCGGCCATTTGAGCGTGACCGATTCGCTCGCGCATGCGCAAGCGTTTGTCAACGCCCAATCCGAGGCCGGCTCGGTGCAAGAAGTCAACCAAATTCCTGTCGCAGGCGAGGTTTGGGTGGAGCCCGGGGTGTTGGAGGCCTTGGGCTTGGAAGTCGGCGATGCGCTGATGCTGGGCAACCAAACATTTCGCATTGCGCACGTGTTGTTGCAAGAACCGGATCGCGGCGCGGGCTTCATGAACTTTGCGCCGCGCGTCTTGATGAACCAAGCCGATTTAGCCGCCACCGCCTTGGTGCAACCTGCCAGCCGCGTGACTTGGCGCTTTGCGGTCACGGGTTCACCGCAGCAGGTGCAAGGCTTTGCAGAGCTGGCCGAGCAAGAAGCCAAAAAACCACAAGTGCGCGGCGTGCATGTGGAGTCGCTGGAAGCCGGACGTCCTGAAATGCGACAAACCTTGGACCGTGCGGGCAAGTTTTTGAATCTGGTGGCCTTGCTGGCTGCTTTGCTCAGTGCCGTGGCTGTGGCTTTGTCGGCGCGGGGTTTTGCGCAGCGACACCTCAACGATTGCGCGATGCTGCGTGTGTTGGGACAAAGTCAGCGTCAGATTGCGGCTGCCTATGCGTTTGAATTCATTTGCGTGGGCGCCGTGGCCAGTGTTTTAGGCGTGGTGTTGGGTTATGGCGTGCACGCGGTGTTTGTGCAACTGCTGGCGGGTTTGGTGGAGACAGCCTTGCCCGCTTCCAGCGCTTGGCCCGTGGTGTATGGCTTGGGCACAGGGCTCATTTTGTTGTTGGCGTTTGGGCTTCCGCCGGTGTTGCAGCTCGCCAGCGTGCCCGCGCTGCGTGTGATTCGGCGTGATTTGGGCGAGCTCAAAACCAGCGCACTCAGCGTTTGGGTTTTGGGCTTGTTGGGGTTTTCTGCTTTGCTCATCGCCGTCAGCCGTGACTTGCAACTGGGCTTGATGGTGGTGGGCGGTTTTGCGTTGGCGGGTGGCTTGTTTGCGGGCATGGCAGGCTTGGCCGTGCAGCTGTTGCGCCGCGTTGTGCGCGAAGACACAGCGCCCACTTGGTTGATGTTGGCCACGCGTCAAGTCAGCGCCCGACCGATTTATGCGGTGGTGCAAGTCAGCGCCTTGGCGGTGGGATTGTTGGCGTTGTTTTTGTTGGTGCTCCTGCGCACCGACCTCATCAGCAGCTGGCGCAACGCAACACCGATGGATGCGCCCAATCGCTTTGTCATCAACATTCAGCCTGCGCAAGCCGAAACTTTTTTAAAAACCTTGCAGCAAGCAGGCGTCCAAAAACTCGATTGGTACCCAATGATCCGCGGCCGCTTGGTGGCCGTGAATCAAACCCCGGTCTCGCCCGCAGACTTTGTGGAAGAAAAAGCCCAGCGCTTGATCGATCGCGAATTCAATTTGTCTTTCAACCCCGATGCACCCTCGCACAACCGCATCGTGGCGGGTGAATGGACGCGTGAAGAGGCGGACGCTTTGAGTCTGGAAGAAGGCGTCGCCAAAACTCTGGGCTTGAAATTGGGCGATGTGTTGCGCTTTGACATGGCCGGTGTGTTGTACGAAGCCCGTGTGACCTCGATTCGGCACGTGGACTGGACATCCATGCGCGCCAATTTCTTTGTCATGTTTCCAGTCAGTCGGTTTGTCGATGTGCCGACCACTTTCATCGCAGCCTTTCGCGCCCCAGCACAAGACTTTGACAAGCGCTTGGTGCGTCAGTTTCCCAACGTCACCAGCGTGGACATGGGCGCGACCTTGAACCAAGTCCAGCAAGTCTTGGGGCAAGTGATTCAGGCGGTTGAGTTTTTGTTTGTCTTCACTTTGGCTTCTGGACTGGTGGTGTTGTTTGCCGCGGTCACCGCCACCCGAGAAGAACGCGCGCGCGAATATGCCGTCATGCGCGCCTTGGGCGCATCAAGCAAATTGCTGGCGCGGGTGCAGCGCGCCGAGTTGGCGGGTGTGGGCGCTTTGGCTGGATTTTTAGCATCCAGTGTGGCCATGTTGCTGGGTTGGGCTTTGGCGCGTTATGCCTTTGATTTCAACTGGACAGCCAGTCCGTGGGTGCCTTTGTTGGGCACGGGCGTGGGCGCTGTGTTGGCTTGGGTCGCGGGTTGGTGGGGCTTGCGCGATGTGTTGCGTCGTCCCGTGGTGCAAACCTTGCGTCAAGCCACCGACTGAGGCACATCTTGGACAATCAATCCCATGCAAATAGAAGACAAACCCCCTTTTGACACGCCCTTTGAATGGATCGGTGGTGAAGCGCGCGTGCGCGCATTGACCGAGCGCTTTTACGATTTGATGGATCTGGAGCCAGCTTATGTTGAACTGCGCGCGGTGCATGGCCCCGATTTAGACAATGCGCGCCAACGCTTGTTCATGTTTTTGTGTGGCTGGTTGGGCGGGCCGAGTTATTACACCGATCAGTTTGGACATCCGCGCTTGCGCATGCGCCACATGCCTTTTGCCATTGGCATCAAAGAACGCGATCAGTGGTTGGCCTGTATGAACCAAGCCATGCAAGAAACCCAAGTGCCTGAAGATTTGCGCGTGCGCTTGAACAACAGTTTTTTTCAGACCGCCGATTGGATGCGCAACAAAGGCGTTTAAACCTTGTTGGGCGCCAACAAAACCACCAACGCTCCGGCGCCGCCGTCTGAGGGTTTGGCTTGCACAAACGCCAACACCTCGTTTTTTTGCACCAGCCAGCGCTGTACTTTGGACTTGAGCACAGGCTCTTTGCCAGGAGAGCCCAAGCCCTTGCCGTGCACCACGCGCACACATCGCCAGCCCATGCTTTTGGCTTCTCGAATGAATTGAGCCAGCGCGTTGCGCGCCTCGTCGCTGCGCAAACCGTGCAAATCGAGTTGGCCTTGCAAACTCCATTCGCCCTTGCGAAGTTTGCGTGTGACGTCGGTGCCAATGCCGGGGCGACGAAAACTCATTTGATCGTCGACGTCCAACAGCGTGCTCACATCAAATTCGTCGCTCAAGCTTTCTTGCAAGGCCGCTTGGTCGTCGAGTTGGCGCTGGGTGAATTGGGGCACGGCTTTGGGCTGCGGCAAGATCACGCGTTCGGGGGCTTGCAAGGGTTGAACTTTGCCAACAGCACGCGTGAACAAATTGCGTTCGGCTTCGGCGCGTCGCTCGGCCTCGCGTTGCGCGGCCAAAGCCAATTCTTGGGCGCGGCTTTGTTCGGCCAGCGTTTGACGAATGGCGGCGAGGTCTTGCAACGATTTGGATTTCACAACAGTCCTTCTTCTGCCAACGACAAATATTTACCTTGCGCCACGATGATGTGATCGCGCACCGACACATCGATCAAGGCCAACGCCTCTTTGAGCGCTTGCGTGAGTTTAAGGTCGGCAGGCGAGGGCTTGACACTGCCGCCCGGGTGGTTGTGCGCCAACACCACACCATCAGCCCCCAAAGCCAGCGCGGTTTTGGCCACTTCTCGGGGGTAGACCATGGTTTGCGAGACGGAGCCTCGAAACATGGGTTGGTAAGACAGCAGCCGGTTGTGGACATCCAAAAACAGCACGGCAAACACCTCGTGCTTGAGTTGCGCCAATTCCAATTGCAAATATTGTTTGACGGCTTGCGGCGAATTCATGATCGTGTTTTCGCTCAACTGCTGTGTCAACGCCCGACGTGCCATCTCCAAAATGGCGGCCAGTTGCGCTCGTTTGGCGGTGCCGCCCATGCCCTTGATGATTTGGAGCTCCTGCGGCGTGGCATGGATCAAACCCGCAAAGCCGTTGAAGTGATCCAGCAGCTCTTGCGCCATCGCAAATACGTTTTTGCCTTTGATGCCGGTGCGCAAGAACAAAGCCAGCAATTCGGTGTCGGTGAGCGAGGCTGCGCCGTGGGTGATGAGTTTTTCGCGGGGGCGCATTTCGTGGGGAAGTTGCTCAATCGTCATCCAATCTGTCATGCGCGGGCTCGGTCTGTGAAGTTTCTACAATTGCGGGATGTCTGAATCACACGCAAACGCCAACCCTACCATCGGCCCCGGATCTTTTTTAACGCTTCACTATCGGCTTTGTGGAGCGCAAGGCGACCTCATCAACACGTTTAACGATAAGCCTGCAACGCTCTCGTTGGGTTCGGGCGAGTTGTCGCCTGCCTTGGAGCAGCGTTTGATGGGGCTGGCCGAAGGCACGCGCACGGTGTTTGAAGTGCCCGCGGGCGAAGCATTTGGCGAACGCAATCCCGACATGCTGCAGTGGGTGAGCAAAGAGTTGCTGCGCGAGTTTGGCGATCCCGATGAGCAATACAACGTGGGCGACGTGGTGCAGTTTCCAGCGCCCACAGGCAAAGGCGCATTTGCAGGCGCCATTCAGCAAGTCAGCGACGATGCCGTGTTGTTCGATTTCAACCATCCGCTCGCCGGACAGCCCGTGACGTTTGAAGTCCAGGTGATTGGTGTTTTATGAGCCAAGTGCAAGAAGTCGTTCTGGCTGAACCTCGCGGCTTTTGCGCTGGGGTAGATCGCGCCATTGACATCGTCGATCGCGCCTTAGAAAAATTTGGCGCACCGGTCTACGTGCGCCATGAAATAGTGCACAACACCTACGTGGTGGACAACCTCAAAGCGCGAGGCGCCATCTTCATCGAGGATTTGGCGCAAGTGCCTGTGGGCGCTACCTTGGTTTTTAGTGCGCATGGCGTGCCCAAATCGGTGGCGCATGAAGCTGAACAACGCGGTTTTCGCGTCTTTGATGCCACCTGTCCCTTGGTCACCAAAGTCCATGTTGAAGTCGCCAAGCTGCACCGTGAGGGCTTTGAATTCATCATGATTGGCCACAAAGGCCACCCCGAAGTTGAAGGCACGATGGGGCAGTTGCTCGATGGCATTTACTTGGTCGAAGACGTGACCGATGTGGCGCACGTCAAACCCAAGCAAACAGAACGCTTGGCTGTTGTGACACAAACCACCTTGAGCGTGGACGATGCCGCCGAAATCACCCGCGCGGTGACGGCGCGTTTTCCCAACATTCGCCAGCCCAAGCAGCAAGACATTTGCTACGCCACCCAAAACCGCCAAGACGCGGTCAAGGTGCTCAGTGCCGAGGTGGACATCGTCATCGTCGTGGGCAGCCCGACCAGCTCCAACAGCAATCGCTTGCGCGATGTGGCGCAGCGTTCAGGCACGACCAGTTACATGGTCGACACCGCCCAAGAGCTTCAGTCCCAATGGTTTGAAGGCAAGTCCCGGGTTGGATTGACGGCGGGTGCGTCGGCCCCAGACATCTTGGTGCAGCAAGTCATTGACCGCTTGCGCGCGTTGGGCGCAACCTCGGTGCGCAAGCTCGACGGCGTGCAGGAAACGATCAAATTTCCATTGCCCAAGGGTTTGAAGTAAACCCGTCATAAACCCCAAAACCGCCTCACTACAATGGCGGGATGCTAGACATTACCCTGCTCCGCCGTGATTTGGACAACGTGATTGCCCAACTCGAAAAACGCAAAAACCCGCAAGCCTTCTTGAATGTGCAGGCTTACCAGGCGCTCGAAACTGAACGCAAAACACTGCAAACCCGCACCGAAGAATTGCAAGCCAGCCGCAATGCGCTTTCTAAGCAAATCGGCATGCTCAAAGCCAAAGGCGAAAGCGCCGACGGCGTGATGACGCAAGTGGCCGACATCAAAACCGAACTCGATGCCTCGGCCCTTCGCTTGGACGCTTTGCAAGCCGAGCTGCAAACCTTGTTGCTGGCCGTTCCCAACCTGCCCCATGACAGCGTACCCGTGGGCGCTGACGAACACGGCAACGTCGAGCTGCGCCGCTGGAGCCCAGCCGGGCAAGATCCCGCGCCCTTGGGCTTCACGCCCAAAGACCACGTGGATTTGGGCGAGTCCTTGGGGCTGGATTTTGAGATGGGCGTGAAGCTCTCGGGTTCGCGCTTTACCGTGATGAAAGGGCAAATCGCCCGCATGCACCGTGCGCTTGCGCAATTCATGCTCGATGTGCAAACCCAAACACACGGCTACACCGAGTGCTACACGCCTTACATCGTCAACGCGGACAGCTTGAAGGGCACCGGCCAGTTGCCCAAGTTTGAAGAAGACTTGTTTGCCGCTAAAAAAGGTGGGCAAGAAGGCCAAGCAAGCAGCGAAAACGCAGCGCTTTACTTGATTCCCACCAGCGAAGTGCCGTTGACCAACTTTGTGCGCGACGTGGTGTTGTCTGAAACCGAGTTGCCCATCAAGCTCACAGCCCACACGCCTTGCTTTCGCTCCGAAGCAGGCAGTGCAGGGCGCGACACGCGCGGCTTGATTCGTCAACATCAATTCGACAAAGTTGAAATGGTGCAAATCGTCCACCCCGACAAAAGCTACCAAGCCCTGGAAGACATGACAGGCCACGCCGAAGCCATTTTGCAAAAACTCGGCTTGCCTTATCGCGTCATGCTGCTTTGTACGGGCGACATGGGCTTTGGCGCCACCAAAACCCACGACCTGGAAGTGTGGTTGCCTGCGCAAAACACCTACCGTGAAATCAGCTCGGTCTCCAACTGCGAGGCCTTCCAAGCGCGTCGCTTGCAAGCGCGATTCAAAAATGCGCAAGGCAAAAACGAGTTGGTTCACACCTTGAACGGTTCAGGTTTGGCCGTGGGGCGCACCCTCGTGGCGGTGCTTGAAAATTACCAACAAGCCGATGGCAGCATTCGTGTGCCAGAGGCACTTCGCCCCTACATGGGCGGCATCACGGAGCTTCGCGCATGAAATACCTTGTGATCTTGGCGGCGTTGACGTTGGTGGGCTGCGCAGCCCCGTCCTCTTCGGTCAGTCTTGAAAACGGCAGCACCCAAGGTGCCAACCGTTTGAGCATTGACCAGTTGGGACGCACGCCTTTGCCCGTGGGCGCCAAGATCAAAGGCACGGAGTCGTTGATTTTTGGCGTGGGTGAGAACTGGGTGGGACGCGCCGTGTTGGAGTTGCCCTCCGACGTGAACGCCAATTACAGTTTTTTTGCCGATCAGTTTCCACGCCAAGGTTGGACCTTGGTCACCGCTGTGCGCGGTAAACACAGCTTGCTGGTGTTCACACGTGCCGAACGCTCCGCCACCATCGAAATGGATGAAGGCGGCGTGTTGGGTGGCATCACAGCGGCCATCACCATGAGTCCAACGGGTGCGGCGATGAATGTCGCACCCACCCCGCAAGGCTTGGTGACGCCTGGCGCGGCGGGCAACATCAATCGCAAATGACCGCGTCAAGTTCAGCGGCTTGGGCTTGGTTAGAATAGCCGCTTCGAGCACGCGGAGCGATGGCAGAGTGGTCGAATGCGCCGGACTCGAAATCCGGTATACGGGTCTCCCGTATCGAGGGTTCGAATCCCTCTTGCTCCGCCAAATATTTTTGTGCCGAAATAATGACTGACTTCTTATTGCCTTGGAAGTAATCCGTCACAGGTGAAATATTGCGGAAAAATATTTATTTATTCTTTGCTATTTTGCTTTTCAGTCAACTGGGCCTGTGCGAACAAAAATTTCACGCAATTCAAACGGGGCGACCTGGCGTGACCATGAATATCGCATTGATGGATATTCCAGAAAACTCCAAAACAGCCTTGCTGGTGATCCCCGGCAGTGATGGTGCGGATGGCCGTGTGATGGTTTGGTCGGCCTACAGCCTGTCAACGGGCAGTCTTCAATATTTATATGCCAACAATGACATTTTCAGAGATGCAGGCATAACGTTGGTTGCAACGGGATGTCCTTCGGATCAAACAGAGAAAATGGGTCAGTGCGCGGACGATTACCGCAAGTCTGCGCAATACGCAGAGGATTTTCAGAAAATCATTGATTTATTGAAGAATAAGTATGGTTTTGAAAAAATATTTGTGTTCGGGCACAGCTCAGGGGGCATTTCAACCCGATGGTTGGCAGTCAACATTGCGGATCAGTTGGATGGAGTGATTAATTCTTCAGCCATGAATCGAACTGCAGGGGCATTGGCCTCGTCAATGCTTAATTTCGACATGTCCAAAATTAAAATCCCAGTTTTGAATATTGCACATCAAGATGATTTGTGCCCAAGTACGCCCTATTGGATTGTTAAAAATTACTCGCATGACAATCTGGTGACCGTCAGAGGTGGCGGAACTTCTGGATTTGTTTGTGGTGGCGCGAATCGACATTCTTTTGAAGGGCGACAACGCGGCGTTTCGCGCGCCATTGCAAAATGGATCACGACGCAAGAAGTTCAATGGGTTGTTGACACCGACGATTGATTGATAGGGGGATTTTTTTGCTTGCCCCTCGGTAATCTAAAAAAACGTCCGCCTGCAAGAGTATCTGTTTTCTTTCAGCATTAATGGAACTGCTGAAGTTTTCGA
>CAIYFE010000090.1 GCA_903925445.1 uncultured Burkholderiales bacterium
GACGTTGCCACGGGCGACAGCGCGGCCAAAGCGACCAATCCGTCGGGCAGCACACATCTGAGTTGCGAATCTGACGATTGGAATTTCCAACTGGACGTCGCGCGCAGCACCAGCGGAGATTTGCGTCAATTGGTGATCGAAGGCGACACCGTTTTGTCCACCGAAAAAGCCGCTCAAATCACCTTCAACTACGCCGGCTTTGACCTGACCTTGAACTCGACCACCGGCGCTTTCACTTACGAAGTCAGTGGCCTCCAAAGTTTTGTCACCAACAAGGTCAAAGGCAACCGAAAATCCAAAGGCGCGGGCACTTGCAAGGTCGCACAGCTCAAAAAGCTGTTCTGATCCGACCCCCTCGGTTGTGTCTCACAACGATTTCTATTATTTCTAAAAACAACATAAATAATACATAGGTTATAATTTTTTATATCGATAACCAATTTGGTTAGCGCTAATTAATTACATGCGCTATGAACTCTCGCAGCCATCAGCTGATTTTTTCGAGAAAACTGGGTGTCCTCATTGCTGTCGGCGAACACGCCTCTTCGCGAGGCAAAGCCGCTGGCGGCTCGGCCACGCATCGCTCGACGCCTTTGCACTCGTTCAAAGTGCGAATGCTTTGCCTTGCCTGCTTGATGCTGAGCTTGGGGAGTCGCAACGTCTTGGCGGGGGTTGCCGCCAACACATTGCCCCAAGGCGCGCTGACACAAGCCGGCGCCGTCACGATCCAGACCCAAGATGCGCAGATGACGCTCGTGCAAGGCACGCCCAGTGCCAGCGTCAATTGGACGAGTTTTAGCATTGGCTCTGGCGCCAGCGTGCGCATTGTTCAACCGACTTCCAATGCGGTCTTGCTCAACCGGGTGGTGGGCAACGATGCAAGTCAAATTTTTGGCAAGCTCAGCGCCAACGGTCAGGTTTTTTTGATCAACCCCAATGGCATCGTATTTGGTGCAACGGGGTCGGTCACGGCAAGTGCATTCACGGCCTCAACCTTTGGGCTGTCGGACGACGATTTTTTAAAGGGCAATCTGCGCTTCAATCGCAATGGTTCAAACGCGGCCATAAAAATTGAACACGGCGCACGCATTGACACCTCGTCCTACCCCAACGGGTATGTCGCGCTGATCGGCAGCCAAATTTCAAACAGTGGCACGATTGCCACGCAAGGTGGCCAAGTCGTGTTGGCCGCTGGCGAACGCGTGACCCTGCCCCGCAACTTGGCCGTGCCTTTGAGCGCCAGAGTGAGCCTTGAAATTTCTCCTGCCAGCATCAGCACGCACATTGAAAACAACGCCGACGCGGTGATTCAAACGCAAGGCGGGCAGGTGCTCATTCAAGCATCGTCGTTGGTCGATGCCATCGCGGGTGTGCAAAGCAGCGTGACACATGCAGGCGTCATTGACACCAGCGCAGACCTTGCAGGCGATGTGGCCTTGCTTGCCAACCAAGGTGAAGTGCAAGTGCATGGTTTGATTCAAGCCAACAGCCGTGGGCAAGATGCGCCAGGCGCCAACATTGTGATTGGCCGAGATGTGCAAACCGATGAATTGGCCGCCATCACCGATGTGTCACAAGCCGTCTTACAAGCCCGCAATGGCGATGTAGAAACTTCCGCCGAACTTTTGCTGACCGATCAAGTGAGCGTGCGCGCAAAAAACTGGTTGCTTGATCCCACCGATGTGCTCATCACCCAAGACGATGCGCCCCAACCTCCCAGCAACAGCAACACCAGCGTGATCCGTGACAGCACCCTCAACGCGCAACTCGATGCAGGGACGAATGTCACCATTCAAACCAACAGCAGCGGCGGCGGGTTGGGCGATATCACGGTATTGGGTCGCTTGGGGCAAACCTCGGGCAACCAAAGCGCCAAGCTCACGTTGGACGCTTACCGCCACTTGGTGGTCAACACCGATGTGGGCAGCAACGGCGGTGCAGGTGCTTTGGCGTTCACCGCCATTGCGGGGGGCAACATCAGCTTCAATGGTTTCATCCACACATCGGGGGGCGATGTGTCGCTGACGGCGGGCAGCGCCTCACGTGCCAACCTCAGCAACGCGGCTCTTGTTTTACGCAACGATGTGGTGTTGAATTCCAACGGCGGCAACATTGCCATCGCAGGTCATGTGTCGGCGGCCAACAACAGCCTGACCCTTCAAGCTGGCTCGGGTCAAGTGGTTTTGGGTGCGAACGGCAAAAACGTGTCGGGTCTGAGCGCTTTGTCGCTGACGTCTACCCATGCATTGAATGCCATTGCCAGCAACATCACGGGCAGCACCACGCTGAGCTTTCATGGCATGTCCCAGGGCGCACTGGCATTGACCGGGCGCAACACCTACAGCGGTTGGACGCGTTTGACCGATGGCACGTTGCAAGTGGGCAACGGCAACGCAGCCCTCAACGCGCAACTGGGCAGCGGCGCAATTTACATGAGCGGCAACACCTCGACGCTTTATTTTTATACGGGCAACACCGTGGTGTTGAACCAGTCGTTGATGGGCAACGGGTCGGTGCTCAGCACAGAAGACTTGCAGTTCAATGGCGGCATTGAGCTGCTGGCCACTTCGGCGAGCAACAGTTTTTTAAACATCAAAACACAAGCCAGCACCCAAAGCGCCACCAGCGGAAACATTTATGTTGGAGGCGGTGTGACCCATCGCACCCCACTGCGATTCAGCTTGAACATCACGGCCAACAATGGTTTGTTTTTGAACTCCGCCATCACCGCTTTTGATGCAGCCACAGATGTGGCGTTGACTGCCAATGGTTTGTCGTATGGCGTTGCTGCAAGCGACATGAATGCATCGCAACTGAGCGCAAGTCGAGGTTTGGTCATTTCAGGACAAGGCGACATCGCGAGCCGTGGTGGCAAATTGTCGATGGTTGGCTACAGCTACCAAACGGTACAAAACGCGGCCAATGAGGGCACGGCTGTCCACCTGAGTTCTCGAAGCAACGTCAGCACCAGCGGTGTGCTTTCGGGCACCAACACCAGCGACCTTGAAATCTCAGCCGACAGCATCAGCATCCAAGGTGTTTCCAATTCAGGTTGGGGGGGTGCGCATCAATTCGGGCGACAAAATCAGCAGCCTGATGGCGCATGGCGACGTCACCCTCGCAGCCAAGGGCACCAATGGATTGGTCTCTGATTTCAGCGGTGGCACCTCGGGCTACTCCAACCTGATTCAGACCGATGGAAAAATCACGATCCAAGCCGAATCAATTGCACCCACAGGCATTGGCATTTCAGCTTCAGGACTGTTGCTCAAAGGCCGTCAAGGCATTGCTTTGCATGCCCAATTGGCCAGCAGCGCACAAACGGCCATTGAATTTTTAAACAGCGCAGGACGCGCGTATGGCATTCAAGCCGTCGATGCCAACAACCTGGCCTCAGGCGATGTGTTCATGCAATCGCAAGGGGGTCGCATGAACTTTCAAAGCAGCGCTTTGGGCATCGTGGGTCAAAACATCACGATCGATAACACCTACAGCGATTCAACAACACAAGCCTCGATGGCCACACTGGGTCGCTATGCCAGCACCAGCACCACGGGCAGCGCGTTGACGCTGGCGAGCAACGTCACAGCAACGGGCAAGTTATGGATTGGCGCGCGCCAAAGCGCACCAACGGGGTCTACCGGCGCTTATCAAGGCTTGGATTTGTTTGCGTTTTTAACGGCGTCTAACTTGCAGGTGACCGCAGAAAACAACACCTCAAGCGGCATAGGCATGCGCTTTGGTGGCGTTGCCTCAGGCATCAACATCTTGGCCAACAACCAGGCTGAAACGCCGGTGCAGAGTTTTGTTCAAGGCATTGCAAGCTTCAACGGCGGCAAGTCGGGTGCGGCGCTGAGCATTGACAGCACAACCGCTTCGTTGCATGTTGGCAGCGGCGCAAAGTTAAAACTGCTGGGCTCGGCCACCGCTGTTGGCCCCACCTCGGGCAACAACAACGTTGGCGTTCGACTGTCCAGCAATTTGGTCAGCAGCGGCGATTTGACATTGCAAGGCGACAGCAACAGCTTTAACGGCGTTTTGGACTTTGGCACGATCACGCACAGCGGGGGCAATCTGACTTTGCTGGGCACGATCAACTCCAGCGGCACCAGCACAACCAACGGACTGGGTGGCGCTGGCGTTTTGATTTTCAAAGACATCAACATCAACAACGGATCGCTCCAAGTCGTGGGCGGCAACAACATCAAAAACGGTTCCATTTTTGGCAACGGCGTTTTGATTCAAGGCAACTTGAATGTGATGGGTGGTGATGTATCGGTGACGGGTTACACCTCGATGCAAACGCCCGGTCGCTCCATCACGCTGCAAGGCAACATCACCTCCGATCGCGACATTCATCTGATCGGGCAAAGCCACAGCACCTCAACCGCAGACACGATGGCGTTGTTGGGCAACATCAACACGGGGGCAAAAGTCAGCCTCACCACATTGGGCGGGTGGATCAATGTCAGCTCATCGGTTGGCGATTACAAGTCCATCAACGCAGGCTCGTTGGTCATGGACAACACCGGCGCAGGACAAACCAGTTTGTTCAACGATGAGAACGCAGGCTTGGTCGCCGGTGTGAGCTTGGGAGGCGGCGTTGCAAGCGATGGCCGCATCACACGGGGCAGTGGTTTTTCACACGCTTACGGCGGGATAACGCTTCAGGGCACGGCCATCAATGTCAAAGGCAACATCAACATGGCCGCGGTGACCCAAGCAGCGGGATCGCGTGGTGTCTTTGTGAATACAGCCATTCAGTCGGGGCCGCTTTCGGTGGTGAATATTTATGGGCAAAACACTTCGGTGGGCGCCAGCAATTCAGGCGATGGCGTGTCGATTGAAAACATTGGCGCCATCAACAGCGTGGGGGGAACGGTTCAAATTTCGGGGTTGTCTTCGGTGCGCGGCTCTTCTGGCATTCGTTTGGCCAGCAGTGCCGCAGGGGTAACGGCCATTACAGCCGATCAAATCAATTTGAATGGCACTTCGTCCAGTCAGTTGGGCAACGGCATTTTGTTGAACGCCACGTTGGCCGCTACCAACAGCTCAGCGCGCAACCTCACCAGCACACTGCAAGGCGTGAGCGCCAGCGCCAACAGCGCCTACTCTGGCGTAGAGATTGACGGCAACACCAGAATCAGCGCAGCGGCAGGCACACGCATTTCAATCAACGCAGAGGCCAGCCAAACCGCGCTTATCAGCAACGGTTCTTCTGGCGTTGGCATTTCTAGCAACGCGCGATTGATCAGCAGTGGCCATGTCAGCGTCAAAGGTTTGAGCTACAACGCATCAGGTCTGGCTGTCAAAACAGGCGCAACATGGACACACAACGGCGCTGACAGCACGCTGCTTTTGGCGGGTTCAACCACATCCAACGCAGCAGGTGTTTCGCTAGAAACCAACACCAGCCTCACGGTGGCCAGCCGACTCGACATTCAAGGCGACAACACCAACGAAACCCAAAAAAGCACGGGGCACGGCGTGATCTTGGCAGGCAACATCACCAACAACGCAGGCTCCACAACCATTCATGCCGACCAAAGTGGCATTCAAATATTGCAATCCGCCAGAATTCAACACAACGTCAACGCAGGCGCGATTGACATCAGCGCGGGCAATGACGACAACACCAACGCCGCCAGCATTCGTTTGAACGAGCCCAACACCGCGCTGAGTAGCGCACCGGCAAGCAGCGCGCACATCACCCAACTCAGCAACGCAGGCATCTTTGTGGCCACCTTGGGCGCAGGCGATTTGAGCGTTGCAAAAATCAGCAACCAAGGCACGGGCAACGTGGTGGTTGGTGCTGGCATTCATCACACCAGCGGCGACTCGGGGGGCAACATCAAAACCGCATTGGGTTACACCATCAGCAATGCGCGTGGCAAAACTTACCTCTACAGCGGCAACACCGACAACACCAACGCTTTGGCCAACTTGAATAGCCAGCAGCTTGGCCAACTCTATTTGGACACGCAAACCACCTACACCCAAAACACCGCCGTCAACACCGTGTTTGATGCAGACAACCTGGGCATAGGCTCGGCGGCCACTGTGCAAGTGGCTTTTCGAGGCAAAGCCAATTTTTCTGACACGTTGAACGGTTACAGCGCCAGCACAACCTATGGCGATGCCCACACGGCCAATACTTCTGACGCTCAACGTGCGTTGGTGGACAGCTTCAAAGACAACTTGATTGCCAACAACGCCAAGCAGTTCAGCGCATCCACCCATGCAGGCTTGCTCAACATCGCAGGCAACACCTTGATCCGCGATTTGTCGATTGACCTGCAAGCCCCCACCTACAGCAGCGCGGGCTATTTGAATGCTGCAACTTACACGGGCAGCGTCAAAACCAACCAATACGTGATTGACCTCACATCAGAACCTTCCGTTGCGTTGCGCGTTGCCCCCCAATCGGTCACGGCGCTGAACATCCACGCACACGATAAAACCTACGACCGCACAACCCAAGCCTTGGTTGACTTCAGCCAATCCGCAATCAGCGGCACGCTGGCAAACGACCAAGCTTGGTTGGATTTGAGTCAACTCAAAGCCAGCTTCAACACAGCCGATGTGGCTTACGCTCAAGCCCAAGTTACATCAAAAATTGTGCAAATTGACGGCGTCCGCCTCTTGGGTCGCGACGCCAACAATTATTCAATGGCCTCCAGCACAACGACCACCGCCACCATCACGCCCAAGCCTTTGGTGCTTGACTATGTGATTCAAGACAAAGTGTTTGACAACACCACCCACGCCATTGCATTGCCCCTTGTGCAAGGCGTGTTGGCGCAAGACAAAGTTGAAGTCGTTCACGGCAGCGCTGAATACGATTCCAGCGTGGCTGGTTTTTCAAAACCCGTCACCATCGCTGACATTGCTTTGACCGGCAAAGACCAAGGCAACTACCAGTTGCCAGCGCCCATCCAAACAACCCACACAGCGTATGCGCGTGGCAACCTCTTGCCCCCACCCAACGACCCTTCAGCCACACATTTTTCAAAAGAAACCGGCTACGTTGCATCGCTGAGCCTGCCCAGCCAATCGGCCGCTCAAATCAAACAATTCAATTTCAACTACTTGAGCACCAAACCCGCTGAGCCAGGCTTTCAGCTGGCAGGACTGGATGCTGCGGATGTGTGCGAGCCATCTGACAGCGAAGCCTGCCAATGCGTTGAATCCCTCCAAACCGCAGGCATTGCCGTTTGCTTTGCGCCGGTTGTTGCTTTGTCGGGGGATTTGGATTAAGTGTTGCGGCTTCGCCCTTTCAAGGATGCCAACCATCTGTCAGGGTGGACAAAAAAGCAATGACATCTTGAATTTCGCTGTCTGTGAGCGCGGCGAGTTGCCCTGTGCTGCGGTTGTAGGGCGCTTCTGTTGTGTTCACATTGCCTTTGTAGGCCTGAGGCAAATCATCAAATTTATTGACGGAGCCGTCGCTGTTGCGCGAATACCATTTTTCAGGCTGCGTATCTCGTTGAACATAAAAACTCACCACATCGGTTAAGTTTTTGAACTTGCCATTGTGAAAGTAAGCTTTTCGCAAAGCAACGTTGCGCAAAGATGGCACTTTGAATGCGCCACACCATTGGGTCTGACTGGCCAAGTCAGCGCGGCCACACAAACCTAAATCAAAGTAGTTGGCATCTAAGTTTCGAACGATTTCTAAATTTCGAGGCACACCCAAATTGTCATAGGTGAAGTCTGTGAACAGCGGATGGCTACCATCGGCTTGTTTGTCCGAAGGATGGCACGAAGCGCAGTTGCCTTTGTCTGGGTCGTTGAACAAAGCCAATCCACGAGTTTCTGCGTCTGACAACGCCGTTTGACCCCGCAAGAATGCATCATATTTACTGGAATACCCATTGAATATCAGATCGCCACGCTGATACTGTGCCAACGCATCAGTCAATCGATCAAAGGCCAGATCGACATCTTCCAAAATTCTTTCACCAAAGACCGCTTTGAATTGACGCGCCCATGCGCTTTGGGCAATTTTTAAAACAACTGCGGCCTTGTCAGCATTGGCCATTTCGCGAGCGCCCAACAGTGGCCCAGCCGCTTGCTCTTCCAAACTGTTGGCGCGGCCATCCCAAAAAAATCCACCTACGGGCGTTCCATCAACGTCAATCCGAAAAGCTTGATTCAACCGCAAATAACGCAAAGGCTGAGAATTTCTAAGCCCTTGCACATTCATGTAGACACCACCTAACTGAGCCGCCAAATTGTTGAGCGCGGCATGTCCGGTTTCTGGCGCATGACACGAAGCGCAAGCCAATTGCCCCGAAGCCGACAAAGACGGATCAAAAAATGCCAACTCACCGACCTTTTCTATGCTCGCCACCCCAGACCCCGCAGCGCCACAACCCGTCAACACAGCAAGCAACACAACCATCAACGCTGCTCGGCTCTGATTTCTTTTTGAGCCCACTTCATTTGCCATAAAAACCTCATGCATGAGGCTTCATTCTAAATGAGAACTATTCTCAAAAACTAGAAAACATATCAATTTCAAGGACTTGAGCATCTAGGTTGGCTTCGCAAAAATTTGCGATTCAGCAAAAGCGCAAAAAAATTGAGTCGCAAATTTTTGCGAAAAATACAATTTGTTGAACGTGCTGTGAGCCTCTTGGCGGCGCAAAAAACCAAGAAAAAGC
>CAIYFE010000091.1 GCA_903925445.1 uncultured Burkholderiales bacterium
CTGCGGCGCTTTCATCTCTTCAAACGCTGCGCGAAGCCTTGGCTGCTTTGCGCAGCGATGCGTTGTCGGTGGCCGCTTTTTGCCAAACCGCTCGCCACCAAGCCGCCTTGTTTGGCGTGCTGCCACCCAAGTTTGAAGAGGTCTGGCTCAACGTGGTCGATCGGCTTGAATCCAGCGCCTTGTTCAGCGAAGAAAGCTGCTCTTTCAGCCAAGTCGATCTGTTGGACAGTTTGGCGCAGGTGTTGGACAAAGCGCACGCCAAACTCAGCGCATCGGCTTGACGCTTTTGTGACGCACCGACGTCGTTAAACACGGCAAACTGGGGCAAATTCCAACCTACAACGGAGACACCCCATGAACACCCAAGATTTGTTTTCACTCCAAGGCCGCACCGCCATCGTCACCGGTGGCTCGCGGGGCATTGGTCGCATGATTGCCGAAGGTTTTGTGCGCCAAGGCGCGCGGGTTTACATCACAGCGCGCAAAGCTGAGGCTTGCGAGCAAACCGCAAAAGAGTTGTCGGCGTTGGGGCATTGCGTGGCCTTGCCGCTGGACGTGTCCACCTTGCAAGGCGCCCAAGCGCTGTTGGCGGAATTTGCCAAACATGAAAAGCAACTCGACGTGTTGGTCAACAACGCTGGGGCGGCTTGGGGCGCGCCCTTTGATGAATTTCCTGAGTCGGGCTGGGACAAGGTGGTGGACCTCAACCTCAAAGCACCTTTTTTCTTGACGCAAACTTTTGCGCCTATGCTGCGCGCTGCGGCGCAAAGCCACCACGCCAAGGTGATCAACATCGCGTCGATTGACGGCTTGTCGGTCAATCCTTGGGAAACCTATTCGTATGCGGCCAGCAAAGCTGGCTTGATTCACCTCACCCGCCGCATGGCGACGCGTTTGATAGAAGACGGCATTGTGGTCAACGCCATTGCGCCCGGACCATTTGCCTCGGACATGAACAAAGAAGCCCGCGACCACGGCGAAGAAGTCGCGCAACGCGTGCCCGCCAAACGCGTGGGGCAAGCCGAAGACATGGCCGCAGCCGCGATTTACCTGGCCTCACGGGCAGGTGACTACGTGCTAGGACACACCTTGGTGGTGGACGGCGGCGTCACCCACGTGCGCGGCGCAGACTGAGCGCTCACGCGCAAGACACGTGCTGCGGGATAATCGCCGGTTTGTTGTCATCTCCCGGCTGTTGCCTTTGGACCATGTCTGAAATTTTCACCGTCAAAATCGAACCCGCCCAATTGCAGTACGACGTCGAGGGTGATCTCACCCTGCTGGAAGCCGCAGAAATGTCTCGGGTTCAATTGCCCAGCTCTTGTCGCAACGGCACTTGCCGCACTTGCTTGTGCCGTTTGGTCAGCGGTGACGTCACCTACACCGTCGAATGGCCGGGACTGAGCGCGGAAGAAAAAGCCGAGGGTTTTGTGCTGCCCTGCGTGGCGCGTCCTGCCTCGCACGTGGTGCTGGAGCAATCCCAAGCGGCGGCTTTTTGAGCATGACGCCCATTTACCAAGACGAGCACTTGTTGGTGCTGGACAAACCCAGCGGATTGCTCTCTGTGCCAGGCCGAGGGCCGGACAAACAAGACTGCTTGTCCAAACGCGTTCAAGCCGTGTTTGAAGACGCCTTGGTCGTGCATCGGCTCGACCAAGACACCTCGGGTTTGCTGATCATGGCGCGCGGCATTGAGGCCCAACGTCGCATCAGCAAAGCGTTTGAAACCCGCCAAGTCAGCAAACGCTACATGGCGGTGGTTGCGGGTCACCCCTCGCCGCACAACACCAACGCTCAAGGCTGGGGACTGATCGAAGGCGCCATCTTATTGGATTGGCCCAATCGACCGTTGCACATCATTCATCCCGACGGCAAGCCCAGCCAAAGCCGCTGGCGCCTGATCGAAGCCGGTGCGCACGCCAGTTTGATTGAACTCGAACCCATCACCGGGCGCACGCACCAGCTGCGCGTTCACATGCAAAGCATGGGGCATCCCATGCTGGGCGATTCGCTGTACGCCCCCCCCGAGATTCGAGCGCTGACCCCGCGTTTGATGTTGCATGCCCAAAGCATTGCCTTGGCGCATCCCTTCACCGGTGAGATGCTTTCTTTTGATGTACCTCAAACTTGGGCTCCAAATGCACCTTTTCTGGGGGCAAGCACGTAAGTCAAGCGTAGACAATGAGGCGCAAACTGCAGCATTGAACTGCTTTTACAAACCCACAACTTGGAGACAAACATGCGTGAAGTCGTCGTCGTCAGCGGAGTCAGAACAGCCATCGGCACTTATGGGGGCAGCCTCAAAGACACGCCGCCCACCGAACTGGCCGCATTGGTCGTGCGCGAAGCTTTGGCACGCGCCCACACCGAAGGCAAAGACGTCGGACACGTGGTGTTTGGTCATGTGGTCAACACCGAGCCCAAAGACATGTATTTGTCGCGCGTTGCGGCCATCAACGGCGGCTGCGCCGAAGGCACACCCGCTTTCAACGTCAACCGTTTGTGCGGCTCGGGCTTGCAAGCCATTGTTTCGGCCAGCCAAGCCATTTTGTTGGGCGACTGCGAAGTGGCCATTGGCGGCGGTGCTGAAAACATGAGCCGCGGCCCCTACGCGTCGCTCAGCGCACGTTGGGGCGCACGCATGGGCGACGCCAAAATGGTCGACATGGTGGTGGGCGCTTTGCACGATCCTTTCCACACCATTCACATGGGCGTCACTGCTGAAAACGTGGCCGCCAAATTTGGCATCACCCGCGACATGCAAGACGCCTTGGCGGTCGAAAGCCACAACCGCGCCGAACGCGCCAGCGCCGCGGGTTACTTCAAAGATCAAATCGTGCCCGTCATGCTCAAGAGCAAAAAAGGCGACGTTGCCTACGCCACCGATGAGCACTTTCGCGCGGGTTGCAAACTCGAAGACATGGCCAAACTCAAGCCCGTTTTCGTCAAAGAAAACGGCACCGTGACCGCCGGCAACGCCTCAGGCATCAACGATGCCGCCGCCGCAGTGGTGTTGATGGAAGCCAAAACCGCCCAAGCCCGAGGTGCCAAACCGCTTGCGCGCTTGGTGTCTTATGCACACACGGGGCTCGACCCCAAAATCATGGGCATGGGGCCTGTGTCTGCCTCGCGTTTGGCTTTGCAAAAAGCGGGCTTGACCACGCAACAAATGGACGTGATCGAGGCCAACGAAGCCTTTGCCGCACAAGCTTGCGCCGTTACCCAAGAACTCGGACTCGATCCAGCCAAGGTCAACCCCAATGGCTCTGGCATTTCCTTGGGTCACCCCATTGGCGCCACAGGTGCGCTCATCACGGTCAAAGCATTGCATGAGTTGCAACGCATCCAAGGCAAATACGCTTTGGTGACCATGTGCATTGGCGGCGGACAAGGCATCGCGGCGATTTTCGAACGCCTGTGAGCAGCTGCTAAAGTTAACGCTTGGATTTGGAGATTGGCATGACCGACACACTCGCACCCACCCGTGAAATCACCCTTGAATGGTCTGACGCCCTGTCGTTGGAGTTGGATTTCATGGACGACACCCACCGCGAGTTTGTCGATCTGCTGGCCGCCACGCAAACCGCCGACGATGACCACGTGCTGGACAAATTTGCCGAGCTCATCGCCCACACCGAAGGCCACTTCGGCAGCGAAGATCAGTGGATGAAAGACACCCATTTTTCATCCAGCAACTGCCACAGCATGCAACACAACGTGGTGCTGCAAGTCATGCACGAGGGCTTGAAGCGCGGTCGTGAAAAAGGCGATTTAAAAATGGTGCGTCAAATGGCGCACGAGTTGGGCATTTGGTTTCCCCAACACGCCCAAACCATGGATGCCGCTTTGGCA
>CAIYFE010000092.1 GCA_903925445.1 uncultured Burkholderiales bacterium
CGACAAAAAAATTGGAGAGCCGTAGGAAAGTCCGGAAAATTCCATTCTTTTTCAATGCACGTGTGGCTTGCGTTGGTGTTCCATGCGTCCAGCTGAGTGATTTTTTGACGAATTTGCGCTGCACTGAGTTGTTCGGGGTGGTGAGGAAAAAGTAGTTTTGCAACGCACACCAGTGTTGGCAATGCCAACAACCAAACCACGCCAAGCGCCAGCAGGTGAGTGTCCGACAGGCTCAGTTGCGCAGCACCCCAGCGAGCGCCTGCGTAGTAATTGAGTGGCCCCAACACCAGCCCCAACAGTGCAACCGTGAAGATGTTTTGGTGCTTTAAAAAGTCCAGCGAAGCATTGAGCGTGAAACCGAACGCCACCCAAAGCGTCCAAAGCCAAAAAGGGCTCAAAGCGCCAAGCGACATCCCGCCAAATGCAATGACACCGCTGTATTGCAGCAGCGAGTCCACAAAAATCCCAAGCAAGCCCGCAAACACCGCCAGCTTGATTTCTTGAAGCGGCGCTTTTGATCCATACAAATGCAGGGTCATCAACAACGCACAAGCTCCCATGGCTTGCAGTTCCAATCCACGGCTCACGCTGGCGATGCACATCCACCAAACCAGCTGAAACCCCAGAGCGTTGAGCCATTTATGCATGCGCTGATTTAAACACACGGCACCCCGTGCCAATCGGTGGTGTAGCTTTGCGACTTGCGTTCTTGCTTCATCTGCCATTGCGTGTGCAAGCCACCGGTGCTGATTTTTAGACAACCACGCCCGAACCGTTGGTTGAGTGTGTCGATGGTTTTCATCAGTTGCACATCGGCGGTTTTTTGTGGCTCTAGCCAATCCATTTGTTGAACGCGGGTGGGCGAAATATCGCTCAACACAACGCCAGCTTTTTTGTAGGAATACCCGTCTTTCCAGAGCAAGCCCGCCACATGATCCACCCAGCGGTTGAGCACCAAGCTGTCGTTGGTGGCTTGCACCAAAGGCACCGACATGCTGGGGTTGTATTGCGCTTGATCGCGGCGAAACCGGTTGGTTCTTAAAAACACCTGCACCCACGCGGCTTGCGAGTTTTGTGCGCGCAGTTTTTGTGCCGCATTGGCGGTGAACACACTCAGCGCATCTTTGAGCACGGCCAGTGACACCACCGGTTGTCCAAACGATCGACTGCAAATGATTTGTTGCTTGTCGGCGTGCGCGTCTTGCAACTCAATGCACGCCACCCCTTGGAGTTCGCGCTGTGTGCGCTCCATCACCACGCCAAACTCGGCACGCAAAGTGGCGGTGTGTGCGGTTTGCAAATCGTAGACGGTGTGGATGCCGTGTGCGGCCAGGCGTTGCGTGAGTTTGCGCCCCACGCCCCAGACTTCGCTCACCTCGATGCGTTCAAACAAACGTTGTTGTTGCGCGGCAGTGAGGTCGTTGAGATTGAACACGCCTTGGGAGCGCGGGTGTTTTTTGGCCACATGGTTGGCCAATTTGGCCAAGGTTTTGGTGGCGCCGATGCCCACACACACGGGCAGGCCCGTCCACTTGAACACGCGCTCGCGCATGGCGTAGCTGGTGGCCTTGAGTTGGGCTTGGCCTGTCAAATCAACAAAACATTCGTCAATGCTGTACACCTCCACCTCGGGGGAGTAGGTGCCCAGTATTTGCATGACGCGGTTGGACATGTCGGCGTACAGCGCGTAGTTGCTGCTCAAGGCCAAGATGCCGTGTTGGTGTGCCAAGTCTTGGCATTCAAACCAAGGCTGCCCCATGCCAATGCCCAAGGCCTTGGCTTCGTTGCTGCGCGAGACCACGCAACCATCGTTGTTGGACAGCACCACCATGGGCGTGCGCGCCAAATCGGGACGAAACACCCGTTCGCAACTGACGTAAAAGTTGTTGCAATCCACCAAAGCCAATTGACGTTCTGAATTTGCCATGCGCAAGACTCAGCTGAGTTTGTGCAAATTAAAAGTCACCACACCCCAAACGCTCAGTTCTTCATCGGGCTTGATCACGCGGGGCGGGTACAGCGGATTTTCTGCCACCAGTTTGACCACACCGCCGCGTCGGTACAAACGTTTGACGGTGAACTCGCCATTGATCACGGCCAACACCACGCTGTTGTGCTTGGGCTCCACGCTGCGATCGACCAACAAGGTGTCGCCTTCGTAAATGCCCGCACCCACCATGCTGTCGCCTTTGACGCGAAACAAAAAAGTGGCTTCCTTGTTGCGAATCAAGTGCTCGTTGAGATCGATGCGTTTTTGGCTGTGATCGGCCGCAGGGCTGGGAAAACCTGCGGGCACTTTCCAGCTGCACATCTCTAGGCACAACGGTTGCGCCGCAACGGCCACGGGATGCTGGGACGCGAGGGGTAAATTTTGCAAAACTGACATAGCTCAATAATACTGTTTAAACGTACAGTATTGCAAAATTTATGAAAAATGCAAGTTCAATCCCCCAAAATTGTGAAATCAGACGCGCGCGACGCGTCAAAATCACCCTGACCGTCAAGTTACTTGACGGTCAAGGTTTTTTAAAAGGCCAAAACTTGGCAAAAGTGCGGAGCGGCAGCGATGAAAAAAATTTTGCTTGGTCTGATCATGGTGGCGCTGAGTGGCTGGACGTGGACAGCAGCCCACGCGCAGCAAACACCGCAGCGCATTCTTTTTGTGGGCAACAGCTATTTTTATTACAACAACAGTTTGCACAACCACGTCAAAGGTTTGGTGGATGCGGCGCAACCCGAGTTGGGCAAAAAGCTCGACTACAAATCGGCCACGATAGGTGGTGCTGAACTGCAGCACCATCCCATTGAATGGCTGATTGAATCGCAAAACATTGGGGTGGCTCAACCTTTTGAATGGGTCATCTTGGCGGGCAACAGTGCCGATGCTTTGGATGCGCAATCGGCGCAACGCTTCAAACAAACCGTCAAGCGCTTTGATGCCATCATTCGCGCACACGGCGCACGCACCGCGTTGTACATGGTGCACGCCTATGTTGCGCCCAACGCCAAAGCCCATCCCAACAACATCCGACAAATCGCTCAAATGTATGGCAGCGTTGCGCGTGAAATTGGCGCCACCGTGTTGCCCGTTGGTTTGGCATTCGAAGAGTCGTACAAACGCCGCCCCGATTTAAGACTGCACAGCCTCCAAGATGGCAGCCATCCGTCTGTGTACGGCACGTATTTGGCCGCGTGCGTGGTGTATGCGCAGATTTATCAAACATCACCGATTGGCAACCCGTACAACATGCACGGCCAAGTGCCCAGTGACATCCAATCGTTTTTGCAACAAGTGGCGTGGGACACCGTGCGCCAATACCACCTTGAGTAATCGATAACGTTGCAGCAGCTTGCGCTGCGTGACGCGTCTTTACATTCGGGCGTTGAGGTGGCTTGATGTAAGTCAATGCGTGGCTTCACCATAGGACTACAAAGAAGCATGTCAGTTCTCAAGGAGGCGTCATGCGTCAAGTTGTCTTGTGGTCACAAATTCGGGGGTTTTTCAAACTGCTCGTGTGTTGCTCGGCCATCGTTTATCAAACGTGCAGCTTTGCGCTGCCGTCTTTTGCCAATCAAACCGGACAAAACTGCATGGCTTGC
>CAIYFE010000093.1 GCA_903925445.1 uncultured Burkholderiales bacterium
ACAAATAAGCGTTGATGGTTTTGGCTTGGCCGAAACGCGAATTGTTTTCTCGGGCAATCAAAAGTAATTGGAAAAGCAAGCCAATAAGCAGCAGCTGCGCCCGTTTAGAAAGTTTCAGTTTAGGGAACTTCATGGTGTGCTGGATGGAAAGGTTAACTTTTTATCTAGAAAGTATTATATAAACGACTTTTTACCGAATTTTTTAATTTAAATCAAGTAATTTATAGGTAACGCCCTTTTATCGCATGAAAACAACGTCTCATAGGGGCTGGGCTGTGTGCCATGCTGCGGTGTCTTATGACGAAACTTGTTATCGCAAGGGTTAACGCTAGAAATATCAGGGGTTGCAAAAATATGCCTGCAATAAACTGTCCGCAGAGCAAATGCAACGGATTTGAGCGTGCCACTTAAACGGCGGGAATGAACAAAATGAAATTGAATCTGAATGGTCAAACCCAGGACATCGACGTTGATCCTCAAATGCCGCTGCTTTGGGTGTTGCGCGATGTGTTGAATATGACGGGCACCAAGTTTGGCTGTGGCATCGCGGCATGCGGGGCGTGTACGGTGCATGTCAACGGACAAGCGACGCGTTCTTGTGTCACGCCCGTGGCCAGTGTGCTGGGTGCCAAAGTCACCACGATTGAATCTTTGGGCACACCTGAAAAACCGCATCCCTTGCAAGCCGCGTGGATTCACGAACAAGTGCCGCAATGTGGCTATTGTCAAAGCGGCATGTTGATGGCGGCGGCTGATTTGCTGGCTAGAAAACCACGTCCCAGCGACCAAGACATTGACCAAGCGATTTCCAACATTTGTCGGTGCGGCACTTACCAGCGGGTCAAAGCGGCCATTCATCGCGCGGCAGGAGAAGCGTCATGAAGCGCCGGCATTTGATCTTGGGTGGGCTGGCCACAACGGGGGCGCTCTTGGTAGGCTGGGGCGCCATGCCCGCGCGTTCCAGATTGGGCTCGGCGCAGGAATTTTTGGCACAAGCCGATGAGGTCGCGCTCAACGGTTGGATCAAGGTGTTGAACGATGGCCAGATTGTGTTGGCCATGCACCGCAGTGAAATGGGGCAGGGCATACACACCGCCTTGTCCATGTTGGTGGCCGAAGAGTTGGAGGTGCCGCTGTCGCGCATTCGTTTGGAGCAAGCAGGGCACGATGCGATTTACGGCAACGTGGCGATGTTTGTGGCCAGTTTGCCGTTTCACCCGCAGACATCACAAGACGCGCAGCCCCCATTGGCGGTGCGTGCGGGTGAGTGGATGGTGGGCAAAATTGCCCGGGAGTTGGGCATCAACGCAACGGGTGGTTCTTCTTCGGTGGCGGATGCTTGGGTAATGTTGCGCGAGGCGGCTGCTACGGCGAAGGCCAGCTTGTTGATGGCCGCTGCTGCGCAGTGGAAACTTCCCGTCGCCGAATTGCTCGTTCATGAGGGCGTGGTGTCGCATGCCTCAGGTGTGTCTGCACATTACGGCGAATTGGCCAAAGCAGCAGCAGGCCAAACACCGCCCCAGGTGCAACTCAAAAAACCGCAAGAATGGCGCTTGATCGGTCAACCTGCTTTGCGCGCAGACATCCCTGGCAAAACATTTGCGAGTGCAGTTTTTGGCATCGATGTGAGGTTGCCGGGCATGGTGTACGCCAGCGTGGTGCAGTCGCCTTTTTTGGGCGGCACGCTGGAAAAGTTCGATGCGCAGCAAGCGTTGACGATGCCGCAGGTGCTCAAGGTGGTGGCGTTGCAAAGCATGGCGGGTTCGACGGCTGGTTTTGCGGTGGTGGCAAAAACCACTTGGCATGCCAAGCAAGCCGCGCAAAGCGTGCAAGCCACTTGGGCGCAACGTGCAAAAGGCGCGTTGAATTCAGACCACATTGCGCAGCAGTTGCAAGAAAAATTGGACACCGAATCTGGGTTTGCGTTTTACACCCTGGGTGATGCGCAGGCTGCCGAACGCCAAGCCAAGCGTGTGGTCAAGGCGCGTTACACCGCGCCTTATTTGGCGCATGCAACGATGGAGCCCATGAATTGCACCGCCCAAGTCAAAGACGGTCACGTGGAAGTCTGGGCGCCAACGCAAGTGCCGGGCTTGGTGTTGGCCGCAGCAGCCAAAGCAGCGGGCGTGGCGCAAGATCGTGTCAAAGTCCATGTCACGCTGTTGGGGGGCGGATTCGGGCGCCGCTTAGAAGTCGATGTGGTGATTCAAGCGGTCAAAGTGGCGATGGCGTGTGAGGGCGTGCCGGTTCAGTTGATTTGGTCACGCGAAGAAGACATGACGCACGACTTTTATCGCCCCATGCATGCAGCACAACTGCAAGCGGCCATCGACGACAAGGGCGAGGTGCAAAGTCTTCGCATCAAGTCAGCGGGAGACGCAATCACTCCGAGCTGGATGGCGCGAACCTTGCCCGCTTTGTCGGGACCCATCGACATGCCCGACAAAACGACGGCTGAAGGTTTGTTTGATTTGCCTTATGGATTTGCGCATCAACACATGTCGCACGTGGCAACCCAAATGGGTGTGCCAATTGGTTTTTGGCGCTCGGTGGGGCATTCGCACAATGCTTTCTTTTCTGAAAGCTTCATGGACGAGTTGGCGCATGAAACGCAGACCGATCCATTGGCGTTTCGCGAAAACTTGTTGATACATGCTCCGCGCTACGCGGCGGTGCTCAAGTTGGCTGCGCAAAAAGCGGGATGGGGCAAGCCTTTGCCCGCTGGCCGAGCGCAAGGCTTGGCGCTGCATGAGTCGTTTGGCAGCATCGTGGCGCAAGTTGCGGAAGTTTCTATGCAACAAGGTCAACCCGTGGTGCATCGGGTGGTGTGCGCCATAGACTGCGGCACGGTCGTCAATCCCAACACGGTGGAGCAGCAAGTGCAAAGTGCCATTGTGTTTGCATTGAGCGCTGCATTGTTTGGCAACATCGACATCGAAGAAGGTCGGGTCAAACAAACCAATTTCCCTCAATACCGCATGGTGCAGATGGCGCAAGCGCCACATGTTCAAACTTGGATCGTGCCCAGCGACCGAGCACCCTCGGGCGTCGGTGAACCCGCAGTGCCGCCTCTGGCGCCTGCCTTGGCCAATGCTTTGTTTGCCTTGACTGGGCAGCGTCACCGAGCGTTGCCGTTGCTCAAAGAAGTGTCAGTTGTTTCTAATTAACATTTTGAAGTCATCATGAGTTTGAAAAAAGTCTGTCTGGTCATTGGTGCTGGCGATGCCACGGGAGGCGCAGTGGCCAAGCGCTTTGCGCGTGAGGGCTACACCGTGTGCGCAACGCGCAGAAGTCTTGAAAAACTTCAGCCTCTGTTGGATGACATTAGCGGCTCGGGCGGTGAGGTGCACGGGTTTGGTTCGGATGCGCGACAAGAAGACGAAGTCGTGGCGCTGGTCGAGCACATTGAGTCGACGATCGGGCCGATTGACGTGATGGTTTTCAACATTGGCGCGAACTCTCCCAA
The DNA here is from genome assembly GCA_903925445.1 of uncultured Burkholderiales bacterium. Taxonomy (GTDB): domain Bacteria; phylum Pseudomonadota; class Gammaproteobacteria; order Burkholderiales; family Burkholderiaceae_C; genus Limnohabitans. Next base: position 3,467 of record CAIYFE010000093.1, read on the forward strand.
CAGCATCTTGACGGAAACGGCGCGTCGTTACACCAAGATGTGGGAGATGGCCTGCCTCTCTGGTTTTTTGGTGGGGCGAGAAGTGGCCAAGCGCATGGTGCAAAGACCCAACGATCCCAACGCAACTGGACAAAGCCAAAAAGGCACGATTATTTTTACTGGCGCCACGGCTTCGCTGCGCGGCAGTGCTCATTTCGCCGGCTTTTCTGGCGCCAAGATGGCTTTGCGAGCCTTGGCGCAAAGCATGGCACGAGAGCTGGGTCCTATGGGTGTTCATGTGGCGCACACCATCATCGACGGCGCCATTGACACCGAGTTCATCCGAACACTTTTTCCCGAACGCTACGCACTCAAAGACCAAGACGGTATTTTGAATCCCGCACACATTGCTGATGCTTACTGGATGCTGCACCAACAACCCCGCGATGCGTGGACACACGAGTTGGACTTGCGTCCTTATATGGAAAAATTTTGATCCACAAGGAGAAGGCTGTGATCAAGCAATTTGATTTTTATTTTGACTTCGGCAGTTTGGCCTCTTATTTGGCGCATACACAATTGCCCAAAATTCAAAATGAAACTGGCGCTCAAGCCGTCATGTTGCCCATGCTGTTGGGTGGCGTGTTTCAGGCCACTGGCAACGCGTCTCCGATGGCGGTGCCTGCCAAAGGTCGCTATGTGTTTACCGACATGAAACGATTTGCAGACGACTACGGCGTGCCGCTGGTGATGAACCACCATTTCCCCATCATCACCACAACCTTGATGCGTGGAGCAACGGCGCTGCAAATGCACGATGTCGCCAATTTTCAACGCTACATGGATGCCATCTACCACGCCATTTGGGTCGATGGATTGAACTTGAATGAGCCCGAAGTGGTGGGGCAAGTGTTAACACAAGCGGGTTTGGATGCCGCCGCTTTGTTGGCCATGGCCAATGCGCAAGCAACCAAAGACAAGCTCAAAGAAGTCACCCTTGGCGCGGTTGAGCGCGGTGTGTTCGGTGCGCCCACCTTTTTTGTGGGCGATCAAATGTTTTGGGGGCAGGATCGGATTGAGCAGGTGAAAAAAGCGCTGCGTGTGCAAACTTAATATTGACTTTGACGGCGCAAAACGCCGAACATCCGCAGTCTAAATTTCCTAGTCAATTCAGAAGTTGTCAATTAATTGCCGGTCAGGAATTGAATTGGGCAAGAAATATCCGCTCAACCGGCAAACTTCGCCCCTTACGGATGGCAAGCCCTAGATTTTGTTCTGGTATGCGAATTGCTTGTTGAGTTGAGAGGCCCACTGTTGAGGCCAATCGAAGACAAGTCGGAAAATGCTCAAACACACCGGACCTATCGCAGGCATTGCTGCTCAAGACACGTGGGTGGCCACCGCAGGCTATGACAACAAAGTCATCTTGTGGGATGCCCGCACACACAAGGCTGTGGCGCAAGGCGTGCACGACCACTTGGTCAACAACTGTGCTTTCAGCCCCGACGGTCAATGGCTGGTCAGTGCCAGCAGCGATTACTCCGCAAGGTTGTGGTCATTGCCTGCCATGCGGCTGCAAGCCGTCTTGCCGGGTCATGGCGACGACGTTGACATGGCTGTTTTTTCGCCTGACAGCCAATGGATTGCCACTTGTGCGCTGGACCGTTTGGTGCGTGTGTTCGATTTGCAGGGACGCTGCCAGACGCAATTTGCGGGACACACTGGCAACGTGTTGGCATTGGCATGGACGCCGGATGGCCAACACGTGATTTCCACCAGCGTGGACGGCACGATTCGTCAATGGCACGTACAAAGCGGCCAACAAGTCAGCATCCACGATTTACAAATTCGCACCGACTCGCTGGAGATTGCCAGCAACGGAACGATTTACGCGGGCGATGATTTGGGCCGCATCGCCATTTTGCGCAACGGACAAACCGAGTACGTTCAGGCGCATCAAGCGGGCATCAAAAAAGTGGTGCTCAATGACGCCACGCACCAGTTGGTATGCCTGAGCTATGACAGCAGCATGAGCATTTGGAATGTGCAGCCCAACACCCCTGAACGCATCGCGCATTGCGCATTGCCCGAGCTGATTTGGGCTCGCAGCGCAGCAGTGAGCAACAGTGGGCATGTGGTTGTTGGGACGTTTGGGGCGACGTACGCGGTGTTTGACATGACCACCCGCCAATGGGACATGTCGGGCGTGCAAGCAGGTTCAGCCATCAATGCCGTGCTGCATGACCGAGGGGACACATACAGCGTGGGCGACTCTGGTGAGATTCTCAAAAACCAGCAAGCGTTGGCGCACATGGGCAGCTTGTGTAACTTTTTGACCCGCAGCAGCGATTGGTTGCTGACCGGTGGCCAATTGGGGCAATTGTTCAATGCCAAGACGGGCGAGGTGCTGCACCAACACCATTCTCCCTTGAATTGCGGCGTGCACTTTGAGCGTGATGGTCAAGCGCATGTGGCGGTGGGCACCTATACCGGTGAAATTTTGGTGTTCAAGTGCACCGAGCAGTCTGTCACGCAGATTGAATGCCTCAAGGTTTATGACAATGCTGTCAAAGGCGTGAGTGTCACTGGCACGCAGTTGTTCTCGGTTTGCGCCAACACCTCGATTGCTTGGCACAGTCTGTTGGATTTTTCTCTGGTGCGCCAAATCAGCCATGCGCACGAAAAAATTGCCAACGACTGCTGCACGATAGACGCACAACACGTGGCCACCATCAGCCGCGACCGCACCCTCAAAATTTGGAACGGACAAGGCGTACAAACCTACCTCAGCCCGCATCCCAACTCCATCAAATGCATGGCCATCGACGATGAAAAATCTCATATCTTGACGGGCAGCTACGGCGGCACGTTGGCCTTGTTTGATTTGCGCAGCAAGGACTGGTCGCAGTTTGAACGGCCCACCAGCGCAGGTATTTCAGACATCACTTGGCACAACGCGCAGCAGCAATTTTTGGCGGCCTCTTATGACGGCAACATTTACCCTTTGAAAGCATGACCATGCCCGACATTCCAACCCCTCAAGAAGACTGGCACTGGCCGGTGTTTGCTGAGACTTTGTGCGGGACCATGACCGATCGGGAACGCTTGGGACTGCCAGATCACTACGTGGTGGGGCGACTCGATGCACACATTGAGAAGGCTTACACATTTCTCCATGCACACAGCAAAAGCGCGTTATTGGATTTGCTCAAGTCGGGTGAAAGCTCGTTGGCAGAACGAATCGTCGCCGGCAATTTATTGGCTTTGATTGGCGATCCTCGCATCAAAGTCTTTGCTCCCACCATGATTGACGTCAAGGGCGGGCATGTTTCGATTGGGTCAGCGCCTGAAGAGGTCGATGGCGTGATGAAAAGATTCAGTGGCTTGGGTCTTCACCGTGCTTGGATAGAAAAAGAATGCCCCGCATGGGAGGTCGAATTAAAGCCGTACAGAATTGCAAAGCACCCCGTCACAAACCAAGAATATCAAGCGTTTTTGCTGGATACAAATTACTCTGAAATTCCAACCAGTTGGCAATTCCGTAGATTCCCCAAAGAGCGCTCCAATCATCCTGTTTATACAGTCAGCCATCACGCGGCCGATCAATACGTTCAATGGCTGTCTGACAAAACGGGGCGATCATTTCGATTGCCCCAGGAAGCCGAATGGGAGTGGGCTGCAAAAGGCGAAGATCAAAGAGAGTTTCCTTGGGGAAATCAATTTGATGCCGACTTGGCAAACACCGGGGAAACTGGGTTGTTCAGTACAACCGCTGTAGGTGTTTTTGTCGGAGGGGAATCGCCATTTGGCGTGAGCGATATGGCAGGTAATGTCGAAGAATATGTCGCCGAATATTATTTGCCTTACCCAGACGGGTCGTTTATTCAAGATCATTTGGTGGACATCCACGGCGAGTACAGAGTCGCCCGAGGCGGAAGCTTTGCACGATTTCGTGATTTATTGCGCACCAAGCGTCGCCACGGCCACAACCCCAAATCGCCGACCTATGCGATGGGATTCAGACTGGCGGAGTCAATATAAAAAATTAGAAAAAACTTGAGTCCACCAACATCGTTTAAATTAAAAAATCAAATGTCACACTTACTCGTCATCGAATTGCCCGGGGGGAACGACA
>CAIYFE010000094.1 GCA_903925445.1 uncultured Burkholderiales bacterium
CGCCGCCTTCGACTTCATGTCACCGGACGGCACGCTCACCGTGGCGGCAGACGACTATCTGGCTGTTGCCCACACCTTGCGCGACGACGCACGCTTGGGCTTTGAGCAACTCATCGACTTGTGTGGCTTGGATTATTCGAGCTACAAAGACGGCGCGCATTCCAAGTTCGAAGACCAACCTCGTTTTGCGGTGGTGAGCCACCTCTTGTCCATCAGCCACAACTGGCGTTTGCGTGTGCGCGTGTTTGCGCCCAATGACGACATGCCTTGGGTGGCTTCGGTGAGCGACGTGTGGAACTCGGCCAATTGGTTTGAGCGCGAAGCCTTCGACTTGTTTGGCATCGTGTTTGAAGGTCACAACGACTTGCGTCGCATCTTGACCGACTACGGTTTTGTGGGCCATCCTTTCCGCAAAGACTTCCCAACCTCGGGCTATGTCGAAATGCGCTACGACGCCGATCAAAAACGTGTGGTGTACCAACCCGTCACCATTGAGCCGCGCGAAATCACACCGCGCATCATCCGCGAAGACAACTACGGTGGGTTGCACTGATCATGGCTGACATCAAGAACTACACCCTCAACTTTGGTCCTCAACACCCTGCGGCACACGGCGTGCTGCGCTTGGTGCTTGAGCTCGACGGCGAAGTGGTGCAACGCGCCGATCCGCACATTGGACTGTTGCACCGCGCCACCGAAAAACTGGCCGAGAGCAAAACCTACATCCAATCGCTGCCTTACATGGATCGTTTGGACTACGTGTCCATGATGGCCAACGAGCATGCGTATTGCTTGGCCATTGAAAAAATGTTGGGCATTGACGTGCCTATTCGCGCCCAGTACATCCGAGTGATGTATGCCGAAATCACCCGTTTGCTCAACCACTTGCTGTGGTTGGGTTGTCACGGTTTTGATTGCGGTGCGATGAACATCTTGATTTATTGCTTCCGCGAACGCGAAGACTTGTTTGACATGTACGAGGCCGTTTCTGGCGCGCGCATGCATGCGGCTTACTTCCGTCCTGGTGGTGTGTACCGCGATTTGCCCGACAGCATGCCGCAGTACAAGGCCAGCAAAGTCAAAAACGCCAAAACCATTGCGCGTTTGAACGAAAACCGCCAAGGCTCTTTGCTGGATTTCATCGACGACTTCACGCAACGTTTTCCAAAACTGGTCGACGAGTACGAAACCCTGTTGACCGACAACCGCATCTGGAAACAGCGCACCGTTGGCATCGGCGTTGTCACGCCAGAGCGCGCCAAAAACATGGGATTCAGTGGTGCGATGTTGCGCGGTTCAGGTATTGCTTGGGATTTGCGCAAACAACAGCCTTACGACGTGTACGACCGCATGGACTTTGACATTCCAGTGGGCAAGACGGGCGACTGTTACGACCGCTACTTGGTGCGTGTCGAGGAGTTGCGCCAATCCAACCGCATCATCAAGCAGTGCGTGGACTGGTTACGCGCCAATCCGGGTCCCGTCATCACCGACAACCACAAGGTGGCTGCCCCCAGCCGTGAGGGCATGAAGTCCAACATGGAAGAGTTGATCCACCACTTCAAACTCTTCACGGAAGGATTCCACGTGCCTGAGGGCGAGGCGTATGCCGCTGTGGAACACCCCAAAGGTGAGTTTGGTATCTACCTTGTGAGCGATGGCGCCAACAAGCCTTATCGACTCAAGATCCGCGCCCCCGGTTTCCCGCACTTGGCTGCGATGGATGAAATGGCGCGCGGCCACATGATTGCCGACGCCGTGGCGGTGATTGGCACGATGGACATTGTGTTCGGGGAAATTGACCGATGATTTCTGAAGCTACCAAACAGCGCTTCGCCCGCGAAGTTGCCAAATACCCTGACGAGCAAAAACAGTCTGCTGTCATGGCTTGCCTGTCTATTGTTCAGCAAGAACAAGGCCATGTGAGCGCCGAGAGCGAACGTGAAATTGCCGAGTACTTGGGCATGGCGCCCATGGCCGTGCATGAAGTCACGACGTTCTACAACATGTACAACCAGCAACCCGTTGGCAAGTTCAAGATCAACGTGTGTACCAACTTGCCTTGCCAATTGCGCAACGGGCAGGGTGCTTTGATGCACTTGGTCAAAACCTTGGGCATCGAAGTGGGCGAAACCACGGCAGATGGTTTGTTCACGGTGCAACCCGGTGAGTGCATGGGCGCTTGCGCGGATGCGCCGGTGTTGTTGGTCAACGACCGCACGATGTGCAGCTACATGAGCGACGACAAGATCGACCAATTGGTTGCAGGCTTGCGTTCAGTGAAGGAATGAGCATGAATTTGCAACAAGTGCTTTCTCAATTCCAGACGACTGCGGTGGAAACTTGTTTTCACGGTCGTCACATGGGTCCCCAAATTCTGGCCGATTTGAATGGTCAAAATTGGTCACTCAAAGACTACGAAGCGCGCGGTGGCTACCAAGCGTTGCGCAAAATTTTGGGCAAAGACGGCGGTGAAGGCTTGACGCAAGATCAAGTCATCGCGACGGTCAAAGAGTCTGGTTTGCGGGGTCGTGGCGGTGCTGGCTTTCCCACAGGGCTCAAATGGAGCTTCATGCCGCGCCAGTTTCCCGGCCAAAAATACTTGGTCTGTAACTCCGACGAAGGCGAGCCCGGAACTTGCAAAGACCGCGAAATCTTGCAACACAACCCGCACATCGTGATCGAAGGCATGGCGATTGCCGCTTATGCCATGGGCATCAGCGTGGGTTACAACTACATCCACGGTGAAATCTTCCAAACCTACGAGCGTTTTGAAGCCGCCCTTGAAGAAGCGCGTGCGGCGGGCTTGTTGGGCGACCACATCATGGGCTCGAACTTCAGCTTCCAGCTGTATGCTGCACACGGTTTCGGTGCTTACATTTGTGGCGAAGAAACCGCCTTGCTGGAGTCGCTCGAAGGCAAAAAAGGGCAACCCCGCTTCAAACCACCGTTCCCCGCGAGCTTTGGTTTGTACGGCAAGCCCACGACCATCAACAACACCGAAACCTTCGCGGCTGTGCCTTGGATCATCCGCAATGGCGGTCAGGCCTACCTCGAATGTGGCAAACCCAACAACGGTGGCACCAAGATTTTCTCGGTCAGCGGTGACGTTGAGCGTCCCGGTAACTACGAAATTCCCATGGGCACTCCGTTTTCCAAATTGCTCGAGTTGGCCGGTGGCGTGCGCAAAGGTCGTCAACTCAAGGCCGTGATTCCTGGTGGATCGTCGGCGCCTGTGTTGCCTGCCAACATCATCATGGATTGCACCATGGACTACGACTCCATCGCCAAAGCCGGCTCCATGCTGGGTTCGGGCGCGGTCATTGTCATGGATGACTCTCGCTGTATGGTCAAGAGTTTGCAACGCCTGAGTTACTTCTACCAGCACGAGTCATGCGGTCAATGCACCCCTTGCCGTGAAGGAACGGGCTGGTTGTGGCGCATGGTCGATCGCATCGAGCGTGGCGAAGGCCGCGAAAGCGATTTGGCATTGCTCGACAACGTGGCCGAAAACATCATGGGCCGCACCATTTGCGCCTTGGGTGATGCAGCAGCAATGCCTGTGCGTGGAATGCTCAAACACTTCCGCCACGAATTTGAACACCACATCACGCACAAGACCTGCGCGGTCTCTGCGTACGTCTGATTTGGATAAACACCATGGTTGAAATCGAACTCGACGGTAAAAAGGTAGAAGTCCAAGAAGGCTGCATGGTCATGCATGCAGCTGAAAAGGCTGGCACCTATATTCCTCACTTCTGCTATCACAAAAAATTGAGCATCGCGGCCAACTGCCGTATGTGTTTGGTCGATGTTGAAAAAGCACCCAAGCCCATGCCCG
>CAIYFE010000095.1 GCA_903925445.1 uncultured Burkholderiales bacterium
GCCAGTTGCGCCTGCACCCAATCGTTCAAATACAAGTCGCTGGGTCGGCGGCCACCCCAATACAGCGTGACTTGGCGCTCAATGCCTTTGTGCTGCATGTGCTCCAAGATGGCTTTGACCGGTGCAAAGCCAGTGCCCGAAGCCAACAAGACGATGGGTTTGTCAGAGTCTTCGCGCAAGTAAAAACTGCCTTGAGGCCCTTCGATGCGTTGAATTTCTTTCTCTTTCATGGCGCCAAACACATGGTCGGTGAACTTGCCGCCTGGCATGTGGCGAATGTGCAGTTCAATGGCCGGGCTGCCGGCGACCAGGGTGTATGGCGCGTTGGCCATGGAGTAGCTGCGTCGATCACCGTCGCGCAACAAAAAGTCAATGTATTGACCCGCATGGAACTGCATCACGTCGTTGGCTGGCAGTTGCAACTTGACCACCATCACATCGTCTGATTTTTTTTCCAACGAAAGAACGCGCACGGGCATTTTTTTGATTGGGAAGGCGCCTTCTTGCGTCACTTGGCGCGACTCCAACACCACGTCGCTGTGAGCCGTTGCGCAGCAGGTGAGCACAAAGCCTTGCGCTTGTTCTTCGGCACTCAAGGCTTTGGCTTGGTGATCGCCATGGGTCACGTCGCCCGATATTTTTTTGCATTTGCAAGAACCGCACGCGCCGTCTTTGCAACCGTAGGGCAAGCCGATGCCTTGGCGCAAACCTGCAGCGAGCAGGGTTTCTTGCGAGGTCGCGGTGAAAATCCGCTGGCTGGGTTCGACCGTGATGTTGAAACTCATCTTTGGGTATCCTCAAAACTTTTGCAAAAGGTGTATTTTGCCTTCCATCCAAAGCCCTCTTGGCGCCTTGCCCGCGCGGTTTCGACGTGAACGCCTGCTCATCGTGGGTTGCGGCGATGTGGGCATGCGCGTGGCACGCCAGCAACGCCACCTGCGCGTGTTGGCACTGACGTCCAGCCCTGAACGCCGAATCGCCTTGCGCAACCAAGGCATCACGCCTTTGGTGGGGCAGTTAGACCAAGCCGCAACTTTGCAACGCTTGGCCGGTTTGGCCACGCGTGTGGTGCATTTGGCGCCTCCGCCCAGCCAGGGCAACACCGATCCCCGCACGTTGGCGCTGTTGCGGGCGTTGCTGCTTCGCACGGCGCCCAAAAGCTTGGTTTATGGGTCCACCAGCGGGGTTTATGGTGATTGCCAAGGCAACTGGGTCAGCGAAACCCGCAGGCCATCGCCGCAAACTCCACGCGCCAAGCGGCGTGTCCATGCCGAACAAGCCGTGCGTGTGTGGGCTTTGCGTGCCCATGCAAGCGCAAGTATTTTGCGAATTCCTGGCATTTATGCCTTGGATCGCGCGGGCGGTACGCCTCGCGAGCGACTGCTGCGTGCCACGCCTGTGCTGCAAGCCCAAGACGATGTGTTCACCAACCACATCCACGCCGAAGATTTGGCGCGCGCTTGTCGCGCGGCTTTGTGGCGCGGTAAGCCCCAGCGCATCTTCCACGTGAGCGATGACACCGCGCTGAAAATGGGCGACTACTTCGATGTGGCGGCTGACTTGTTGGGCCTGCCGCACCCGCCGCGCATCAGCCGTGCGCAAGCCCAAGCCACCTTGGGCGAAATGCCGTTGAGTTTCATGAGCGAATCACGCCGATTGCACAACACCCGCATGAAACGAGAGCTGCGCTTGCGCTTGCAATTTGCGCGCATCCAAGACGGACTCAGTCAAACTTGATGTTGCCAGCTTTGATCGCTTTGGCCCAATTGGCGGTATCGCGTTCTAACAGTTTGGTGGTTTCAGCGGGCGTCAAATAGCGCACTTCAACACCGGCAGCGTCGGCGCGTTGTTTGGTTTCTGGCAACTCCAAGCTGCGTTTGACGTCGTTGGTCAGTCGCTGAATCACATCGTTGGGCGTCCCCGCGGCGACGTACAGCGCAACCCATGATTCCAATTCAAAGCCTGGCAAACCTGCCTCGGCCACTGTTGGCACTTGCGGCAGCTGCGGATGACGCGTTTTGCCAGTCACGGCCAATGCCTTGAGTTTGCCGCTTTGCACATGCCCCATGACCGAAGGCGGGGTGGTGATGAACACCTGCACTTGCCCAGCCAAAACGTCTTGAATGGCTTGACCCGAACCTTTGTAAGGCACGTGGGTCATTTCAATGCCGGTTTGTTGCTTGAAAATTTCAGTGCCAATGTGCGAGACCGAACCGTTGCCTTGCGACGCGTAGTTCAACTTGCCAGGGTTTTGTTTGGCCCAAGCAATGAATTCTTTGAGGTTGTTGGCAGGCACCGAAGGATGCACCGCAATGACGTTGGTCGCCACGGTGATGAGTCCCACCGGCGTGAGGTCTTTGAGCTCCCAAGGCAGCTTGTCCATCAAAATTGGATTGGCAATGTGATAGCCCGAGTAAGACACCAACACCGTGTAGCCATCCTTGGCAGAACGCGCCACGGTGGAGTAGGCCAAGTTGCCACTGCCGCCGGGTTTGTTGTCCACCACCACGGATTGCCCCGTGAAGCGCGCCAGCGGGTCGCTGATCAAACGTGCCGAAGTGTCCAACAAACCACCCGGTGGATTGGGCACCACCAAGGTGATGGGCTTGCTGGGGTAGTTGTCAGCCAACGCCGCCAGCGGCAGCCAAGCGCTGAGTAAACCAAGCGCGAGCGCAGCCAAGCCGCTGCGACGTGAAAAAGTTGTCGATTTCATGGTGTCTCCTCGTCGTGTTTTTTTAACGCATGCCAATGCGAACATCACCAAAAATGCTTTGCGCCTCGCGGGGCAAGCAGCGCCAATATTGCGGACTGGCGTTGACTTTGCCGCCCAAAGCGGCTGCAGCTTCCCATACCCAACGTGGCTTGTACAAAAACGCCCGCGCCAGAGCCACCAAATCAGCATCGCCTCGAGCCACGATGTCGTTGGCTTGGTGTGGGTCGGTGATCAAACCCACGGCGATCGTGGGCAAGCCCGTTTTTTGTTTCACCAACTTGGCAAATGGAACTTGGTACTCAGGACCCACAGCGATTTTTTGCAGCGGCGAAACGCCCGCGCTGGAGATGTGCACAAAATCAGCCCCCGCAGCCTTGAGGCGCAGCGCGAAGTCAGCCGTTTCTTCGGGGCTCCAGCCGCCTTCGACCCAATCGGAGGCTGAAATACGCATGCCCAAAGCACCTTTGAAAACCGCGCGCACCGCCTGGAACACCTCCAGCGGAAAACGAATGCGTCCTTCAAAGTTGCCGCCGTAGCTGTCGGTCCTTGCATTGGCCAAGGGGGATAAAAATTCGTGCAACAAATAACCATGCGCGGCATGCAGCTCAACGGCGTCAATGCCCATCGCATCGGCGCGTTGTGCAGCTTGAACAAATGCGGTTTGGATGTCTTTCAAGCCTTGGGTGCTGATTTCGTCGGGCGCGGCTTCGTTGGGCAAGTGCGCCAGAGCGGAAGGCGCCTCGGGCTGCCAGCCTTGATGCGTGGCGTCCAGCAACTGCCCGCCTTCCCAAGGCACGGCGCTCGAAGCCTTGCGTCCAGCATGCGCCAATTGAATGCACACCGGCGTCGCAGGCGCCAAGCGGCGCGCACGGTTCAAGCGATCATCCAAAGCCGCCGCAGTCGCGTCGTCCCACAAACCCAAGCACTGCGGCGTGATGCGACCGCGCGCAGTCACGGCCGTGGCCTCGATGATGAACATCGAAGCGCCGCTGTTGAGCAGATTGGTCCAGTGGGTCAAGTGCCAGTCGTTGGCCAAGCCATCGTGCGCGGAATACTGGCACATGGGCGCAATCACCGCGCGGTTGGACAAAGTCAGGGGGCCACGCGGAGAATTCAGCGTGAATTCAGAAAACAAAGAACTCAAGGTAACTCCAAGCAGTTGAGTGGTCAATCTTGGAATCCTACCGACAGTTGTGCCTTGCGCTAGGTAATTTGCGCGACAAGGCAAACGCCGAAAGCTCAAGATTCTGCGGGTTTTTTGGCGATTTCTGCCTCGAAGTCACTCAGGCGGTGGTTGAGCTGATCGACGTTTTGTTTGATGCCTTTGAGGCGGCCATGAAACTCATCTATCGCTTTTTCATGCTTAGACACCAACGAAACATGCAAAGGCGCCACCTTGGGTTTGGTCGCTGCAGCCCCGGCGTGAGCAGCAGTTTGCGATGCAGCGGGATCCTTGTGACTGAAGTCAACCGTGGCACGCTCAATGGTGTGAGTGGGCACTTTCTCCAAATGGTCTTGAACCGCTTTGTTTTGGAGATTTTGGAAATTGTTGCCAACCGGTGGGTCGCTTGGCGCGGCTTGGTTGTTGGTTGGCGTTGCCGGCTCATTCGCACCCTGACGGTTCAAGCCGGTCGAATGGTCATCGGTTGCTTGTCGATTCACACGGGCGCTGGGCTGATCCGCGGCCTGTGTGTTCTGCCCCAAAGCAGGAGCGGATACATCTTGAGAATTGCTTGCTGATGAGTTGAATTGGGCTGCTTGAGCCCCCCGTGCAGCAGAGGCGCCAAGCCCTTGTGGATTGGCTGCTGTCGCGTTATCAGCGATGGTTTGCCAGTTGTTGGCCGTGCCGTCTTGTGCAATGTCTTGCGTGTTGCTTGAGACATTGGCTTTTTCAGTAGGCTGGACGTTGGTGCTGAAACTGCTCGCGCCCAAACCCTGAAGGTTGTCCGAGTAGTTGTCGTTGCCCACTCCTTGGCGGTTATCAGCCAGCTTGTCGGCGTCGATGCCCTGTCTGTTTTCAGACAGTTTGTCGGTAGCCACGCCTTGCACGTTGGCATTGATGGCGTCTTTGCCTAAAGACTGCAAGTTGTCTTGGATCTTGCCGTTTGCGCCCAGGCTTTGCTTGTTGTCCGAGATTTTTTCGGCGCCAATGCCCTGTCTGTTTTCAGACAGTTTGTCGGTAGCCACGCCTTGCACGTTGGCTTTGATGGCATCTTTGCTTAAAGATTGCAAGTTGTCTTGGATCTTGCCGTTTGCGCCCAGGCTTTGCTTGTTGTCCGAGATTTTTTCGGCGCCAATGCCCTGTCTGTTTTCAGACAGTTTGTCGGTAGCCAC
>CAIYFE010000096.1 GCA_903925445.1 uncultured Burkholderiales bacterium
ACTTGAAAGAACGCGGCATCCAAAGCGGGTTCGACTTTTTGTGGGACAGCGCGGGGTTTGACATTGGCGAATCGCTCATCGCTTTCGATGCCAGCCAAAGTTACGCCGTGGCGTTTGGCGTGGGCTTGCTCAACACCTTGCGCGTGTCGTGCATTGGCATCGTATGCGCCACCTTGTGGGGCGCTGTGCTGGGTTGGGGTCGCTTGTCCAACAATGCCTTGGCGCGCGGGCTTTGCTATGGCTATGTCGAAGTGTTTCGCAACATTCCGCTGCTGCTTCAACTGTTCATGTGGTACGTGGTTTTGGTAGATGTGATGCCCGCCAGCGATCACCCCTTGCAACTCGGTCATGGCATTTTGCTGAGCAAAGAAGGTTTGCTACTGCTGTGGGTTGGCGCTGAAGGCGTCACCTTCACGCCCGAGTTTGTGGCCTTGACCTGGGGCTTGACTTTGTACAGCGCGGCGTTCATGTCAGAAGTCATTCGGGCGGGCATTGTGTCTGTGGCACAAGGTCAAGCCGAAGCCGCCCACAGCTTGGGGTTGAGCCGTTGGCAAAGTATGCGCTGGGTGATCTTGCCGCAAGCGCTGCGCGTGATCATTCCGCCCTTGACCAACCAATACCTGAGCTTGATCAAAAACTCATCGCTGGCCGTGGCCATTGGCTACCCCGATTTGGTGAGTGTCTCCAACACTGCGCTCAATCAAACAGGTCGCGCAGTGGAATGCATCCTGCTGGTGATGGCGGTGTACCTCAGCTTGTCACTGTTCACCGCTTGGTGCATGAACTTGTACAACCAGCGCATGGCCTTGAAAGTGCGCTGATGTCCCAAGCAAATCCTCGCCCCTTGCTTGCAGCGCGCAAGCCCCCCACGGCGCAACACAGTGTTTTGTCTTGGTGGCGTTTGCGTTTTTGGCCAACGCCTTGGAGTGCTGCGGTGTCTGCGCTGTTGCTGGCAGGCTTGGTGGTGTGCGTGCCCCCATGGTTGGAGTGGGCGTGGCTGCATGCCGTGTTTGCGCCCAACGCCGACAGTTGCCAAGCAGCCCGAGATGTGGGCGCGTGTTGGGGTGTGATTGTCGAAAAATACCGCGTCATTTTGTTGGGACGCTACCCTTTTGATGCGCAATGGCGCCCTGTGTTGGCTTCGCTCTTGGTGGCGGGGTTGTTGATTGCGAGTTGCTTGCCTCGGTTTTGGCATCGCGCCTTGCTGTGGGCGTGGTGTGGGGTGTGGGGACTTTTTTTCGTGCTCATGGGCGGTGGAACTTGGTGGGGCCTCAACAGCGGCTTGGTTGCGGTCAGCTCCGACCTGTGGGGCGGCTTGCCGCTGACTTTGATGTTGGCTACTCTGTCGATTGCGCTGTCATTTCCGCTGGCTGTGTTGATTGCATTGGGGCGGCAAAGCCATTTGGGCGCCATCCAAAGTCTTTGCGCTGTTTATGTGGAGCTGATTCGAGGCGTGCCGTTGATCTCTGTCTTATTCATGGCCAGCTTCATGTTTCCTTTGTTCATGCCCAGCGGCACATCGCCCGATGTGTTGATTCGGGTGTTGGCGGGCATGAGCCTTTTTGCCGCGGCTTACACCGCTGAAATCATTCGCGGTGGCTTGCAAGCCATAGACCGTGGGCAAATTGAAGCGGCCAGCAGTTTGGGGCTGAGCTACTGGCAAACCCAACGACACATTGTTTTGCCCCAAGCTTTGGCGCATGTGGTGCCCAGCTTGATGAACAACTTCATTGGCATTTTCAAAGACACGTCCTTGGTCACGATTGTGAGTTTGTATGAACTCTCTGGTGCTTTGGGTTTGGCGCTCAACGGCGACCCCAACTGGCGTCCCTTCAAAATTGAAGCCTATTTGTTCATCACCTTGATTTATTTTTCGATTTGCTTTGCCATGTCGCGCTACAGCCTGTGGGTTGAGGCGCAACTGGC
>CAIYFE010000097.1 GCA_903925445.1 uncultured Burkholderiales bacterium
ATATCAAAAATGGGGCTGACAAAGACAACTTTGCCAAAGCCGGTTACACCACGCTGCCGGGTTGGACCTACCGCAACATGTGGTGGGTGGCACCCGCAGAGCAGGGCGTTTTTTCGATGCGCGGCATCCACGGTCAAACCTTGTGGGTCGATCCCAAGTCTGAGATGGTGATTGCACGCTACGCGTCCAACCCCGTCGCCGCCAACCCCGCCAACGACCCCATTTCTTTGCCCGCGTATGTGGCCCTTGCCGCCCAGTTGCGCACCACGAAAAAATAAGCGCATAAAAAAGCAATCGAACTGGACTTGATCCCTTGTCTTTCAAAGCGTTTGCAACACTGCTGCTGATCGCGTTGTTGATGGGCGCCAACCACGTGGCGGCGCGTTTTGCGTTTGCCAACGGCGTGGACGTCACCACCGCCGTTGCCTTGCGCAGCACGGTCACGACGTTGGTGGTGGGGTTCATCATCTGGCGCGCGCAGGTGCCTCGCACCTTGTCGTTCAAACATCCGTTTGCTTTGCTGGCCATTGGGCTCTTGATTGCCATCCAAAGCTATTGCTTGTATTCGGCAGTTTCTAAGTTGCCCGTGGCGTTGGCGCTGCTTGGGTTCAACACCTATCCTTTGTGGATCACTTTGTGGGCGCGTGTCATTTACCAGCACCGCCCTGAGCCCGCGGTGCTGCGCGCCATGCCCATCATGTTGTTGGGACTTGCTTTGGCCTTGGATGTGTTGGGTGCTGCCTCGGGGCTGGGCGCCAGGGCTCAGTGGGAAGTCATTGGCGAGGGGGTGGTGTATGCCTTGGTGGCCGCTGCAACTTTTGGCCTTGCCATGGTGTTGACCCAACACGAAGCCGGTGATTTGGATGGCCGCATCCGCACGTTCAGCACCATGGCCACGGTGGCCTTGCTGGCTTGGTTGGTGATTGGTTGGGAGACAGGCTTGCACTTGCCCAACGCGCCACAAGGTTGGTGGGGCTTGGGCATGTTGTCGTTTTTATATGGCACGGGCTTTACCATCATGTTCACCGTGTTGCCCAAAGTGGGGGTGGTGGGCAATTCAGCCATCATGAACGTCGAGCCCATCTTTGCGCTGATACTGGCTTGGCTGTTGTTGGGTCAGTCCATTGCGGTCATCCAGGTGGTGGGTGGCTTGGTGGTGGTTGCCACCGTGATGTATTTGGGGTTGAGAAAGCGCTAGCTTTTCAGGTTTCGCAAATTGGCAGGGAAAATGCTATGCTAGTCGGCATGGTAGAAAAAAAGTCTCGCTCAGTCGTCAAAAAACCTGTCAAGCAAGCCGTCAGCGCCCGCAAAGCCAAGCCTGCTAACACGGACGTTTTGACAAACGAAGAGGCCGTCTTTTTGATGGCCGCTGAGCTGTTTCGCGTCATGTCTGCCCCCATGCGCTTAAAAATCATCAGCAGCCTGTGCAACAAAGAAAAAAATGTGGGGCAGTTGCTAGAAGAAATCGACACCACCCAGCCCAACATGTCGCAGCACTTGAACACTTTGTTTAAAGCAAAAATACTGGGCAAGCGCCGCGAAGGCGTGCAGATTTATTACCGCATCATCAACCCGCAAGTCGTCACGATTTGCCGTGCGGTTTGCATGAAGATTGCCATTGACGAAATAGTCATTTAAGACTGGCTTGCGCACCCATGGCGTGTCTCGGCTTTACAGCGCGTTGAGCGGAATCTTGACATAAGCCACGCCGTTGTCTTCTTTGGGTGGCAGGTGACCCGCGCGGATGTTGATTTGCACGGCGGGCAAGATCAGCACAGGCATTTCCAGCGTGGCGTCACGTTGGGTGCGCATCTGAATGAATTGCGCCTCTGTGATGCCATCGTGAACATGCACATTGTGCGCACGTTGTTGCGCCACCGTGGTTTCAAATTGAACGTCGCGGCCATTGGGTGGGTAGTCGTGGCACATGAACAAGCGCGTTTGTGGGGGCAGGCTCAAAATTCGTTTCACCGAGGCAAACAAGGTCTTGGCATCGCCGCCGGGAAAATCGCAACGCGCCGTGCCAACGTCGGGCATGAACATCGTGTCGCCCACAAACACAGCGTCGCCAAACTGATAGGCCACACAAGCGGGCGTGTGACCGGGAACGTACAAGACTTTTCCAGTCAAAGCGCCTGCGTGAATGGCTTCGTCTTGGGCAAACAGATGATCGAATTGCGAGCCATCGGTTTTGAAGCTGTTTTCAAGGTTGAAGATGCCTTTGAAAACACCTTGAACCGTGGTGATGTGGTTGCCGATGGCGGTTTTTCCGCCCAACTTGTGTTGCAGATAGGGCGCGGCTGTGAGGTGATCGGCATGGGCGTGGGTTTCAAGAATCCATGCCACTTTGAGTTCGTTGGCCTGCACGTAGTCGATGACTTTGTCAGCGCTGTCATGTCGTGTGCGGCCAGATTTGGGGTCGTAATCGAGCACCGAATCAATGATCACGCAGTCACTTTTTGCACCCGAATGCACCACGTAGGTGACGGTCCAGGTGGCGGGGTCAAAAATTCCGTGTACTTGAGGGCTTTGCACAATGTCTCCTACTTCATTAGATAAGCAAGCATAAATATATTGACATGCTGATAAATTGTCAATATATTTATGCACTCATAAAGAAAACCAGCGGCAATCGCATTTTGGAGACATGCATGGAAATCAAAGCACTGAGCCCAAGCCTTTCGGTTGTAGGCCAAATCACACCGTCTGACATCGCGCACATTGCGCACGCAGGCTTCAAGTCTGTGATTTGCAACCGCCCGGATGGCGAAGGTTCTGATCAGCCCGGCGAGCAAGAAATTGCACAAGCGGCACATGCGGCGGGATTGACGTTTCGCTACTTGCCGGTTGAATCGGGCAAAGTCACCGATGAGCAAGGTGCGGCGTTTGGTGCGTTGATGGATGAATTGCCCAAACCCGTTTTGGCCTATTGCCGCACGGGCATGCGTTGCACCACCATGTGGGCGTTGTCGCAAGCCAAACAATTGCCGTTTGCGCAAATCATCGAAACCGCCGCAAAAGCAGGCTACGACATGACGGCTTTGGTGCGTCGCATTGCCAATGGCGGTAAAACCCCAGTTGAAGTGGCCGATGCCACACACGACATCGTCATTGTGGGCGGTGGATCGGCGGGCATTGCGGTGGCCTCTAGTTTGTTGGCGCGTCAAGCGGGGCTGGACATTGCCATCATCGACCCTGCAGACATTCATTACTACCAACCCGGTTGGACCTTGGTGGGCGGTGGCGTGTTTGATGCAGCAACCACCGCGCGCACCATGGCCAGTGTGTTGCCCCAAGGCGTGCATTGGATCAAGGCCGCAGTGGCCGCGTTTGAGCCCGAGCGCAACGCCGTCATTTTGGATGGCTGTCGCGTGGTCAGCTACAAGCAACTCATTGTGTGCCCAGGTTTGAAACTCGATTGGCAAGCCATTGAAGGTTTGCCAGAAACCTTGGGTCGCAACGGTGTCACCTCCAACTACCGTTACGACTTGGCGCCTTACACCTTTGAACTGGTCAAAAATTTAAAAGGCGGCAAAGCCATCTTCACGCAGCCGCCCATGCCCATCAAGTGTGCAGGCGCCCCCCAAAAAGCCATGTACTTGTCGGCCGACAACTGGCGCCGTGCGGGTGTGTTGAACAACATCGACATTCAGTTTTGCAATGCAGGCGCGGTGCTGTTTGGCGTTGCAGACTATGTGCCTGCGTTGATGGAATACGTCAACGCCTACAACATCCATTTGAAGTTTGGTCGCACCCTGGTGGCCGTGGATGGCGCTGCCAAAAAAGCCACGTTTGTGCAAACCCATGCAGACGGCAGCAAAGAAACCGTGGTCATGCCTTTTGACATGCTGCACGTGGTGCCACCGCAAAAAGCCCCCGATTTTGTGCGCGTGAGCCCCTTGGCCGATGCGGCGGGTTGGGTCGATGTCGATCCCGCCACACTGCAACACAAAAAATACCCCAACATCTTTGGCTTGGGCGATGTGACCACCACCACCAACGCCAAAACCGCTGCGGCGGCACGCAAACAAGCGCCTGTGGTGGCGCACAACGTGTTGGCGCAAAAAGGTCTGTTCACTCGCACGGTGCAATACGATGGCTACGGTTCGTGCCCATTGACGGTG